>CAZOAS010000107.1:0-6089 GCA_964577745.1 uncultured Fervidobacterium sp. | reverse complement strand
GCTCTGTATCCGTGCATTAAAATGCGGGGTTTTAGAGCCGAGAATTTCTATAAAAATTGTCAGGGGATTCCCCTGACGATTTTTTAATGGTGAAGTAAAGTCTTAGATTTCAGAGAGGAGTATTACAGTTCCATACCACCGTCGATGACGATTACTTGACCGTTTATGTATGTACCATCGGTTACAAGAAATCTCACAAGTTTTGCAACTTCTTCAGGTTTTCCGAATCTGCGCATGGCGATTTTTTCTATAGCCACTTTTTTTACTTCTTCAGGTAGTTTTTCTGTCATAGGTGTTTCTATAAAACCGGGTGCTATCGCATTAATACGTACGTTTTTTCTTCCGAATTCTTTTGCTAAGGATTTTGTTAAGCCTATTAGTCCGGCTTTGGAGGCTGAGTAATTTGCTTGTCCTATATTTCCTTCAATTCCAACGACGGAGGATACATTTATTATCACACCTTCGTTTTTCACGATTTCTCTTATACATGCTTTAGTCATGTTGAATGCACCTGTGAGGTTTGTGTTGATTACTTGGTCCCAATCTTCATAGCTCATTCTGTAAAGTAAGTTGTCTTTTGTTATGCCTGCGTTGTTGATGAGTATGTCAATTCGTCCGTATTTTGAAATTACGTCTTTTACAGCGTTTTCCACCGCTTCTCTGTTTGTTATGTCAAGTATGTATTCGATACCTTCGTTTGAAGGTGTATAATTGAATCCAATAACTGTGCAACCTTCTTCAAGTAATTCTTTGGTTATGGCTTTTCCTATCCCACCAGATGCACCTGTGATTATAGCTACTTTACCTTCAAGCTTTTTCATCAATCATTCCTCCTATGACTTTGTCCACTTTCTTCCAAGCGTACAAAGCGATGAACATTTTTACGGTGTCGATTGCGATAAATGGCAAGACTCCAACCATGAACGCTTTTGCGAAGTTTTTGATGAACAAGCCAAGTACAGTCCAACCAAGTAAGTAAACAACTGTCAATCCAAAAATTCCAGCTATTACTGGGTTAACTTTTTTGAAATAGCTTACAAGAAAAGCTGCCAATGGGAAAGCCCACAGGTAACCTGCCGTTGGTCCGGCGAGGTGCTGGATACCAGCCGAGAAGTTTGCAAAGACTGGTAAGCCTGCTGCACCAAGTGAGAGATACAAGAGCATGGAGATAAGTGCATCATATGGCTTGAGCATGAAACCTGTGAAAAAGACGAATAGCATTTGTAGAGTAATAGGTACACTTCCTATGGGGATAGCTATCTGCGCTCCGACTGCTGTCAAAGCCGCAAAGAGTGGTATGAGTACGATTCGAAATGTTCTATCTCTCATCTAACACTCCTCCAGTGATAAGTGTGGTGAAATGTTTTGCGTTTAGTTTTGATTTTTTGAGCATGGATGTTAAGACGTTTTTCGGACCAACTTCAATGAATTCGCTAACGCCCAGTTCGATTAGTCTGTCAATCGACTGTTTCCAGTACACTGGTCCGCTTATCTGTTCAAGTACGTAGTGTTTTATGTATTCCGGATCTGTAACTTCTTTTGCCAGACTGTTCATAACTATTGGGAATTTGGGTGCTTTGAATTTTATATGTTCAACTTCTTTTATCATATTTTCTCTTGCTTTGTCAAGTAACGGAGTATGGAATGGTCCTGAGACTTTTAGTTCTATCACCCTCAATCCTTGTTCTGTTAAGTCTTTGACAAATGCTTTTACGCTTTCTGTTTTTCCACTTACCACTGTTTGGTCTGCTGAGTTGTAATTTGCTATGTAAAGTTCGTTGTAATTCTTTACTAATTCTTGTACCTTTTCCATTGGGACACCCACAACGGCTGCCATACTCCCTTCGCCAGGTTTTATGGCTTGTGAGATGTATTCTCCTCTTTTTCTAACTAAGTATATTCCCGTTTCAAAATCATACACACCTGCAACGGCAAGTGCTGTGTATTCACCGAGGCTATGTCCTGCCACGAAATCTGGTGTTATTTTGTTTTTCAATTCCATGTACGCAACATAACTTGCAAGGAAAATTGCTGGTTGAGCGTTTTCGGTGATTTTTAATATTTCTTCGTCTCCGTCCATTATCTCGACAATGTCAAAACCAAGTACATCTATAGCTTTTTGTGCATATTCATCCCAAGATGGATAGGCGGAAAACTCGCTTGCCATGCCACTGTATTGTGAACCCTGACCGGGGAATAAAAATGCTTTTTTATTTGACATATTCATTCACCTCACTCATAGCATTTTTCAATTTGGCGTGCTCTTGATTCAATCTTTCAACCGCCATATCAAATTCTTTCATGATATCTTTTATAACTTCTTCGACATGTTTAATTTCGCTTATGAGACCAACACATTGCCCTGCCATGAACGAACCTTCGTCTATATTACCATCGACAACGGCTTTTCTTAAGCTTCCAACTAATAATTCTTCGGCTTGCTGGAGGTTTTCCACCTCAAGTTCACGGATTTTCTTTGCAAATTTTGTTTCTATCACCCTTGCCGGATGTCCAAGTGTGGCGCCAGTTACAACAGTATCTCTGATTCCCGATTTAATTATCAATTTTTTGAAATTCTCATGTGTATCAGCTTCGTAAGTGGCTATAAATCTTGTGCCCATCTGGATTCCTTCAGCACCAAGTGCAAACATTGCCGCCATCGCTCTTCCGTCAGCGATACCACCGGCAGCTATGACAGGAATGCTAACTGCTCTACAAACGGCATTGACAAGTACTATAGTGGTAACCTCGCCGATGTGTCCACCCGATTCCATACCTTCTGCTATAACCGCATCCGCACCGATGCGTTCCATCATCTTTGCCATGTTTTCCGATGCAACGACTGGGATGACTTTAATTCCTGCTTCTTTCAATTTTGCGATATACTTTGATGGATTACCTGCACCGAAGGTTACAACTGGTACTTTTTCTTCGATAACAACATCGACTAATTCATCTGCATACGGTGATACAAGGATTATATTCACGCCGAATGGTTTATCTGTAAGCGTTTTTATTTCATCTATCGCTTTTTTCAAATGTTCAGCTTTCATCGGACCAGAACCGATTATTCCAAGCCCACCTGCATTTGAAACTGCTGCTGCTAATTTCGGCGTACCAGCCCAAGACATACCACCCATGATTATTGGATATTCTATTCCAAGCAATTCACATACCCTGTTTATTCTCCTCATTTGTTATCACCTGCCGGTTTTGAACCTACCATTAACTTTGCCTTTGCAACAAGTTGATTATCAATGAAAGCTTTAGCATCGATTATTGCAATCATTCCTCTTTTCTCCAGCACTTTTACGTTGTACACCAATTCACATGGTGGGATAACTTCTTTTTTAAATCTTGCTTCATCTATGCCAAGGAAAAGTGGGATGAGTTCTTGTGTTGAATTATTCAAAAGCAATATCCCTGCGCTTTGGGCAAGTCCTTCGATGATGTAAACACCCGGATAGATGGGATAATTTGGAAAATGTCCTTTCAGTACTGGTTCGTCGTTGGTTATGTATCTCTTAGCCACAATAAAATCTTCTCCCAATTCAAGTACTTCGTCAACAAGTAATATAGGTTCTCTGTGCGGTAAAATATTCATTATCTGGTCTTTTTTCATCACTATGCTTTTTGTATCATTCATATACGCCCACCACCAACGAAGCGTTGTGTCCACCAAAACCGAAGGAGTTTTTCACAAAGTTCTTGATTTTCGCTTGTGTTGTCTGTCTTGGTATATTGAAATAATCTGGTCCATCTAATTCTTCAAGGTTTGGCATCCCATGTACGAAATTTCCACGCATTTGCAATATAGCACCTATAAGCTCTACAACACCAGCCGCTCCAAGTAAGTGCCCTGTAAGTGTCTTTGTGGCGTTTACATATATCTTTTTGGCATGCTCACCAAAAACATTTTCGATTGCTTTCAATTCCACTTCGTCGCCGGCTGGAGTACTTGTCGCATGGCAATTGACAAAATCGATATCTTCGGGTTTAAGTTGTGCATCTTCGATAGCCATTCTCATGGCTTTTGATGAGCCACGTGCTTCTGGGTCTGGTGCACTGAAATGGTGTGCATCATCGTTCATCGCGTATCCTTTAATTTCTGCTATTATGTTTGCTCCCCTTGATTTTGCGAATTCTTCTGCTTCAAGTACAATTACTCCGGCTCCTTCACCCATTACAAATCCATCCCTTGCTTTATCGAAAGGTCTTGAGGCTTTCTTTGGTTCATCGTTTCTTGTGGAGAGTGCTCTCATGGAAGCAAAACCTGCAATAGGAAGGGGAGCTATAGTTGCTTCAGACCCACCAGCGATGATGACATCCGCATAACCATGTCTTATAAGCATACTTCCCAAAGCAACAGCATGTACAGATGTGGCGCATGCACTAACTGGGGCAAAGTTAGGTCCTTTGAGTCCAAATTCCATTGCGATAACACCACTTGCCATGTTGATGAGTATCATGGGAATAAGGAATGGACTTACGCGATCTGGTCCTTTTTCTCTCAGTACTTCATTTTGCTCGGCTAATGTCAAAAACCCACCCATTCCAGAGGATACAAGTACTCCAACTCTTTCTTCTATCCCTTCAAATTTCACTCCACTCATCTCGATAGCTTGTCTTGCCGCCGCAAGTGCGAACTGGGAGTATCTGTCAAGTCTTTTGGCAAGTTTCTTATCCATGTAATTCTCAGGTTTGAAATCTTTGATTTCCGCTGCGATTTGAACTGGCAAATTCGACGCATCAAAAGATGTAATTTTGTCGATGGCTATGTACATTTCTCTGAGATTTTTCTCAAAGTCAGTCAGGTTACAACCAAGTGGAGAGACAACCCCCATACCTGTAACAACAACTCTTCTTCTCAATCCAAATGCACCCCCTTACCGACAACTAATCCAAATGCTTCAGGTCCAACATGCGCTGCTATCGCCGAACCTATGTTAGTTAAGCCAAGCACACTTTTCTTGTAAGGTTCAACAAGCTTTGAAACGTACTTTTGTGTGTCTTGTATCGTATATCCACCGATTACTGAATAATCATTTAAGAATCCGTTTGTCTCCAAAAACTTGTTAACAAGATTTTGCATTGTACTTATACCAGAGTCGATGGACCTTGATGTACCGAGTGTGTTGACTTCGCCTTCGTTGTCCGTAGTCAGAATTGGTTTCAAGCTGAGCATCTTACCTATCAAAGCTTTTGCTTTACCTATACGTCCACCTTTGTAGAGATAATCAAGCGTTGGTACCAAGAAAACAAGCAAAGATTCGTTGACGTATCTGTCTATATCGACCTGTGTTAATACACCTGTTTCTTTTACTTGTTGCATAGCTCTTAATAGGACGTATCCTTGTTTTATACACGCTGTTTTTGAATCGAATATCTCAACGTTTTTGTAATTCAAAGACGAAACTATGCTTTTCACTAAGTCATGTGTGTTACTGAGCTTGGATGAAATAGTAATGATGAAAACTTTCTCACTCTTTTGCACACTTTCTTTGATGGTATTTTCGATTACCTCCGGTCTTGGAAGAGAAGTTGTTGCCAATTCACCTGATATTTCCAATTGATAGAGTTCCTTTGCATCGATTGTATGTTTATCTTCGTATTCTTTCTCTTTTAAAAATACCCTCAAAGGTAAGACTTTCAATTCGAATGGTAATTTTATGCTTTCTGGCAAATCAAAACCTGAATCGGTAATAAAAGTATACACATCAGTCACCTCCATTTTCAGAAAAATTATACCAACTTCAACAATTTTAGTCAAGGCTAAATTTTATAAATGTACTATAACTTACTTATTGACAAAAAAGAATTTGTATGGTAAATTAACATTGTAAACAGTTATAAATCTTTTTTACTCGTAACTCGAAACTCGCAACTTTCAAACAGGGGGTATAAACTATGGAACAGAGAGTGTGTGAAATTATTGCCGAACAACTTGGTATGGATTTAAGTGAGGTACAACCAGAAAAGAGTCTCACTGAAGACCTTGGCGCTGATTCACTCGATATTGTTGACTTAGTCATGGCATTCGAAGATGAATTTGGAGTCAAGATTAGCGACCAAGACCTTTCAAAGATTAA
>CAZOAS010000106.1:0-6100 GCA_964577745.1 uncultured Fervidobacterium sp. | reverse complement strand
AGAATTTCTATAATGAAATATTAAAACCAAATCCAAGAATATCATCACTAAGAGGTGATGAACGTGGACATTACAGAACGCCAGAGAAGGATATTGTACTGTATCGTTCAAGAATACATTAATACGAAAGTTCCAGTCAGTTCTAAAAGGGTACTCGAAAATGCTACTATTGAACGTTCAGGTGCTACGATAAGAAACGATATGAATAGACTAATGAAATTCGGTTACATATTCCAACCTCACACATCCGCTGGTAGAGTTCCTACAGACAAAGGACTAAGGTTTTATGTAAACGAACTTAAGAAAATAAGAGAAGAAATAAAAGCCAAAAGTACACATGTTGAAACGGCTGCAAACTTCCCAATTGGTGATATGGAAAAGGTGTTAACAGGTGCCGCGAAGTTGTTGAGTTCTTCAACGAAAGGTATGGTTGTAATTGAAAAGCCGAGTCCACTGAATTTGCGTATTAAAAGGATTGTAGTGACACCCGTGAGTAAGAACTTCTCAATAGCAAATATCATAACTTCACTTGGTTTGAGTTCGTCTATACCTTTGCAACATAGTGAAGTCACTGACATTCAGGAAACAGAAGAGATGTTAAATAAACTAATGAATGGATTAACTCTAAATGAATTTAAAACACGACTCAGAGAGATTATGTTAAGGGTCAACAGCTTTAAGGAATTGGATATTTCAAGTTTAGATAAAGGTTTTCTGGAAATCACCGAACGACTCTCAATGGAAAGTTACGAAGATTATATTACCGAAGGTCTTTACAACTTACTTTCCAACGATAGGATAAATCTTAAGAAGTTACAAAATATTCTTGGCTATGTATCTGGAGAAGCGTTTTACAAAGATATCTTTGAATTGAAAAGCGATATATATGTGGGAAAAGAACACGGGTTAAGATTTCTTGAAGATTTTTCAATTATACTTGGTGATTTTTACGTGGAAAAAACACCGATAGGAAGAGCCGCTGTAGTATTCGATAAATTCGCTAAGTATGACCAAATCATCGATAGTTTTGAGTTCATGTTAAATAGACTCACTGAGTACTTCACAGTTGTTTCAAGAAATATTTAAAAGCCTAAGGAGGGATAGATGATGGAATTTGAAAAGGAAGAAAAGGATATAAATAAAATGAAAGAACAGCAAGAGAATACAAATGAAAATATAGAACCTAAGGATGAAATATTGAATGAATTTGAAGAGGAAAACAAACAACTTAAAGAGAGAATAGCTGAATTGGAAAGTCAGTTGAAAGAAATTCAAAATGCTGCAAGGCTTATTAAAGCTACATTTGAGAATTACAAGATGGATAGTGAAAGGCAACTAAAAGAGGTATCGAAAAATACAGCATTGAGAATTCTTAGAACGTTAATTCCTGTTATCGATGATTTCAAAAGGGCGTTTGCATATTTTGAAAAGTCCGGTGACCTCGAGGAATTTTACAACGGTACAAGGAAAATATTCGATAAATTCACGAAAATACTGGAAAATGAGGGTTTAAAGAGAATTGAAACAGATGGAAAATTCGATCCATTCAATCACGAAGCTATGGAAAGAGAAGAAAGAGACGATGTTGAAGAGTATACAATTTTAGAAGTTTTGGAAGATGGTTATATGTACAACGGACAGGTTATAAAGCCAGCAAAGGTTAAGGTTGCTATAAAACCAAAGAAAGTTGAATCTGATGGTAAAGAAACACAATAAGCTGAGAGCGTTTTTGAATATTTAAAAACTGGGGTGATGTGAATGCCAAAAAAAGATTATTATGAAATACTTGGAGTACCCCGTAATGCAAGTGATGAGGATATAAAGGCGGCATACAAGAAACTTGTAAAGGAATGGCACCCTGATAAGCATATTGGTGACAAGAAAAAGGTCGCTGAGCAAAAATTTAAAGAGATTCAGGAAGCATATGAAGTGCTTTCTGATCCACAAAAACGCGCTATGTACGATAAATTTGGATATGTTGGTGAAGGTGCACCGTATACTTACGAACAAACCGGTAATGGTGGTTTTGGTTTCGAAGATATATTCAGAGACTTTTTGAACGACGATATCTTTAATATATTTTTCGGTGGTCAAAGAACACAGTCCGGCTCTCAAAGAACTGGTGCCAGAAGAACAGCAAGACGTGGTGAAGATATTAATTTAGAGGTTGTAATAAGTGAAAAGGAAGTTTTCACTGGCAAAGATGTTGTAGTTGAATACGATAGGTACGAAGAGTGTGAAAATTGTCATGGCGAAGGGGTTGAACCCGGTAGTAAATGGGTTACGTGTTCAAAATGCCACGGTACAGGAGTTGTTAGAGAAGAGAGACGTACACCTTTTGGTGTGTTTATAAATCAATACACATGTGATGTATGTGGTGGACGTGGTACTGTTCCCGGTGAAGTGTGTCATGTGTGTAAAGGTAATGGAAGGGTTAGAAAAAGAGTAACAGTTTCTGTTAATATACCAGCGGGTGTTGAAAACGGTGAGATTTTAAGAGTCCCAAGGAAGGGTAATGCCGGGGTAAACGGTGGAGATTACGGAGACTTATACATTCATGTAAAAATTAAGAAAACATCTGATTACGTACGCCAAGGTGATGATATAATAATAGATGTGCCCATTGAGTATGTAACTGCCGTTCTCGGAGGTAGTGTGTCTGTTAATCTCCCAAGTGGTGAAGTTGTAGATGTTGAGGTCCCAGCCGGCACACAACCTAACGAAAAGGTAATTGTCAAAGGGAAAGGTTTTCCTAATGCACGAACTGGTAGACGTGGAAACTTAGTTGCGAATATTATCGTGAGAATACCAAAACGTATTTCAAATAAAGAAAAGGAGTTATTAAAGGAAATAGCAAAAGAAAGAGGGGTTAAACTTTGAAAACCAAAAGTAGGAATGTCAGAATGAAAAGTAGAAAAAGTAAATCTAATAAAGCTTTGACGTTAAAAAAGATCACAATGATAATTTTGCCTTTGATAACGTTGTTAGGAATTGGAATTGGTGTATATGCGGTTTTAATTAAGACACCGCTTCTTTTTGCAAATTCTGAAAGTAGTAGGGAGAAGAAATTTTTTAAAGACGAGATCGTGTATCAATACGGGTACGAGGTTCGGTTCAATAAAGTTTTAAGAGATAACGGTGGAATTTTGGCTGTTGGTAGCTATCTTAAGAATCCTTCGGAAAAGTATCAACTTTTAGTGGTTTCATTTGACGAAAATGGAAAAGAACTATGGCGAAAGGAATTTGGCGGTACCGGAGATGAGTGGGCATTTGATATAGCAAAGAAGGGCGATAATTATATAATTGTCGGTACAACTTCGTCCAAAGAATTTGGTGTGAAAGGTAGATACGATGCGTTGCTTTTGGAAATGACCCCCAAAGGGAACATAGTATGGAGTAGGATATACGGAGGTCCAGATTGGGATAGAGCTTACAAAATATTGAACGTTGGCGATGGTTTTGTATTTGTAGGCGATAATTTCAAAAAAGGTGGAGACGTCGTTGAAAACTTTGGAGAACACGATTATTGGATAGTAAAAGTAAATCCACAAGGGAACATCGAATGGAGTAGGAGTTTTGGTGGAATAAGATGGGACAGAGCTTACGGTGCTGATTACGATCCTGAGTATAAGATGATAGTTGTGACCGGTTCTTCAAATTCTTTTACAGACGGTATCAGATACGATGGTTACACCGTGGCATACGATTTACAAGGACAAGAGATCTGGAGAAGTGTACTATTTAATTCAAATACACTATGGCCATTAGACGTTACTATATCAAAGAGTGGAATCTTTGTTGGCGGCTATGTTTTTGAAAAAGGTAAGGAAAAATCATTTATTGCGAAGATAAGTAAATCCGGAAAGGTTGAGTACATTAAGACATTTGCAGAGAACACTCGTATTCATTCTTTAAAAGTAATAGAAGATGACGAAGAAAAAGTGACTTTAATGTTCTCTGGTTACAAGGATAACGGTACTAAATCACCATGGTATGGTCAGTTTATTGTTACAAATGTATCAGATTTCATCATTGCTAACGGATCCGATAATTCAAAGGACGTTGTAATAGAGTATCCAATCAAATCTGAGTACGGAATGTTTTTCTCAACAACAGTTGACAGTGATCTGATAGTTTTCAGTGGTATGAATTTTGTGAACAACAAATTAGCAGGATATATTCGCATTATCCCGAGATGATTATTCTTAATTCTTCTTTGTAATTTCTTCCAACTGGAATTATTTTTCCGTCTGACATTTCAACTGCCATACCGCCAAAGTAATTTTTTAGGACTTTTTTGATATACTTAACAGCCACAATATAGGATTTGTGAACCCTGATAAATTCTTTTTGTGGAAGTTTTGCCTCTATATCTTTCATCGATTGCCTTGTTTTTAACACACCATTTTTCAAGAATATGAGTGTGTTTTTTTCTTCAGATTGTAAGTAAATTATATCGTCGACATCAACAAAGTATATTTCACTGGCTGTTTCAATGGGGATTTTGCTGGCACTTTTTGAAGACAGTTCTTTGAAGATATTCAAGAACTCAGACAATTGTTTTCTTTCGTTTGACTTTTTTACCTTTTCTATGGCGATTTTCAATCTTTCTTTTTTAATTGGCTTGAGTAAGTAATCGATGGCATTTTCTTCGAACGCCCTAACAGCGTATTCGGAATACGCTGTTGTGAATATTACGTACGGTTTATGGTTTATCTTCCGTAATACTTCAAATCCATCACCACTGCCAAGGTTTATATCTAAAAAAACGATATCAGGTTTCAATTCGTTGATAAATTGAACCGCCTTATCTACATCATCAAAAATCCCAAGTACTTCGAGTCCCTCTTCTTTCACCATCTTTTCTAAGACAAGTGCTAAAAGTTTCTCATCTTCAACAATTACACAGGTCATCTATTCACCTCCAATTAAATTAATGATTTCAATTTGTAAAGATTAGCTTATAAACAATCTTACACAAGTTCCCTCGGCTGGTTTGCTTATATATTCAATCTTTGAATTTTTGGAAAATAGTTTAAGACGTTCCTCTACAATCGTTAATCCCATTCCTTTTGAAAAATGTTCACTTCCAACACCGTTGTCCTTAACTTCTATAACTATGCCATTGTTAGAGAATTCTTCGCAAGAAATAACTAATATACCACCCTGTTTTGACTTAGAAATGCCGTGTATTATAGCGTTTTCAATTATCGGTTGAAGTATCAAGGAAGGCACTCTACGCTTTGTACAAGATTCCGAAGCATTGATCTTGAAATCAAATTTTTCAAATCTCTCTTTTTGAATGCTCAGGTATTTATAAGCTAAATCCAGTTCTTCTTTTAAGCTCCAAACTTCTGGTGCGTCAACGCTCATTCTTAATAAATCAACGACATTTGAAAGGTAGTTTTTTAGTTTTTCTTTATCCTCATTTAAATCCACCATAGAGATTGCAATGGCAATTGAGTTGAATAAAAAATGTGGCTTGAGCTTAGCTTTGAGTGATTCAAGTTTGAAAGTCAGTTGACTTTGTTTTAGCCTTTCATTCTCAAGAATTTGATTTTCAAGTTCTCGCTTAAGCGTTAAATATGCAGCACCAAAAGAAACGAGTAAGAACGTTGAAATAATCAACAACGTGTTAAGAAACAACATTAAGGTGTCTTGAGGGAATCTGTCGATCCACAAATTGAATAGGTTTATCAATAGATAAACTATACCTACGAGTGCGAATATGAGAACAAACGAGTAAAAAAGCTTGACTAATCTGTTCGAATTTCTTAAATTCGAAATCCATATTCTAAATACGTAGTAAAATAGACCTACTGTGTTAACAATTATAAATATTGATAGCACGGATATAAGGTAAGCATTTGACGGAAGTACGTACATTGAGAAAACGAATATAATAAGCACGAGCAACTGAAGAAAGAGTACTACTTTCATAAAATTCCTCCAGAGAATTTGATCTCTTAATTTAGAAACGCATTCTCAAAAAGCACATTGACACGTTATGTTGTCGCATTACAAAAATATTATACCACACAAATGCATCCTGTCTAAAGTAACAAATTAATTAAGAAGGATTTCAAGTGTCCTTGGTTCT
>CAZOAS010000105.1:0-6144 GCA_964577745.1 uncultured Fervidobacterium sp. | reverse complement strand
AAGCTAACAAACCGCACGAAGAATCCTCGCATTTCAATGCGGGGAGGAGGTCAAGATAGAAGAGTACGCAAATAAAACAGGTAAAACAATCGATGCAATTAGGAATATGATTGAACGAAAAAAACTCATCAGTTGGAAATTCAACGGACGATGGTATATTTACGATTGAATTGAAGTGAGATTAAAAAAGATTGGAGGTGATTTCCATGGAAAATTTTGTTTTCCAGAATCCGACAAAATTGGTATTCGGGAAGGGTACGGTGGAGAAGATAGGTGAGTATCTCAAGAAAGATGGTATAAAGAAGGTACTATTGTTGTACGGTGGCGGTTCGATAAAGAAAAACGGTGTGTACGAAAAGGTTGTTAGATCACTCATCGAAAACGGCGTTGAAAAAGTCGAGGTATCCGGTGTAAGACCAAATCCTGTGCTTTCAAAGGTACATGAAGCGATAGATGTTGCAAGAAAAAACGATGTGCAAGCTATTTTGGCTGTTGGTGGCGGAAGTGTTGTCGATAGTGCAAAAGCTGTTGCCGCTGGTTTTTACTATGAAGGTGATATCTGGGATGCTTTCATAGGTAAATACAACGTCAAGAAGGCATTGCCTTTGTACGTTATCCTTACGATGTCCGCAACAGGTACTGAGATGAATGGCAACGGTGTTGTCACAAACGAAGAGACAAAAGAAAAGTTTTATTTCAGTTCAAAACATGTTTATCCAGTCTTATCCATCGTTGATCCAACAACGCAATTTTCTTTGCCAAAAGAACAAGTTGTTTACGGTGCAATCGATGCTATTAGCCATGTTATGGAATATTACTTTGATACAACAGGTAGCGACTTGATAGATAGAATCGACGAAGGTATAATTAAAACGTTGATTGAAACAACTGAAATTTTAATAAAGGAACCGGAAAATTACGAAGCACGGGCGAATTTCTGTCTTGCAACAACACTCGCATTGAATGGACTCACCGGTATGGGTACCAACGGAGGAGATTGGTCTTCACACGAACTTGAGCACGCCGTCAGTGCTCTAAAGCCCGACGTTGCACATGGTGCAGGACTTGCCATTGTATTCCCCGCATGGATGACGTACGTTAAAGATAAAATCAGCGAAAAGTTAATTAAATTCGGTAAAAATATCCTCGGTTTAGATGGTGAAATAACACCTGAACGTACGATAGAAGCGCTTAAAAATTGGTATTCTTCGATAGGTGCACCTGTTAAACTCTGTGAAATTGGTTTTACAAAAGAGGATATAGATGAATTAACAAAGACCGCAAATAAACACGCTCCATTTGGAACGGTTAAAGAACTCCGTGAGGAGGATATAAGGAAGATTTACGAAATTGCACTTTGATAAGTCTTAGTTTTTGGAGGGATTTTTGGTGGAGAGTATAAGCGTCGAACAGTTGAAGAGTATTTCAAAACAGTGTCGTGGTGATATTTTGAAGATGACGTACGTTGCGAACTCTGGACACCCCGGAGGTTCTATGTCATCGATAGATATACTTGTAACACTTTATGCATTTGCGAATGTTAATCCAAAAGACCCGTGGAATGAAGACAGAGACCGTATCGTTGTCAGCCATGGCCATATATCCCCGGGTGTATATTCAACACTTGCAGCATACGGATTTGTGAACAGAGAGGAAGTTATTTCTGGGTTCAGACACCCAACATCCATATTCGAAGGACATATCACACGTGGTATACCCGGTGTGGAATGGACAACGGGTAACCTCGGTCAAGGGTTAAGTGCTGGTGTGGGATTTGCATTGGCAGCTAAGTACAAGAAAAAAGATTACCATGTATACGTTGTCATGAGCGATGGTGAGAGTGCAAAAGGACAAGTTCAAGAAGCAAGGAGAACAGCAAGAAAATACAATCTTGATAATTTAACTGTCATCGTCGATTACAACGATATCCAGATAAGTGGACATGCACACGAAGTGATGTATGTGAATATAAAATCGGAATTCGAAGCGGCTGGTTGGAGGGTGATTGAAATAGATGGTCATGACCATGAGCAAATACTCTCAGCTCTTAAGATAGCCAAAAACGATGGTCAACCAACGGCAATTATCGCTCACACGGTAATTGGTAAAGGCGTAGATTTCATGGAAGATAAACCAGATTACCACGGTAAACCTCTCAACAAAGAGGAATTTGAAAAAGCACTCGCACAAGTTGGTGCAGAAAACGATATTGAGAAATACATCGAAATGAGAAAACAATTACCAGTGACAGCACACGAGAAGGTAAAATTGTATTACGATGTTAAAATAGATACTGGAAAGCCTCGTGTGTACGATAAAGCAACGGACAATAGAAGCGCACTTGGAAGAGCGATTGCCGATCTTGCAACAATAAATGATAATGTTGTTGCTGTTGATTGTGATTTGAAAGGTTCCGTTAAGCTCGATTTTCTTGACAAAGAAAGACCAGATAGGATTGTAGAACTCGGTGTACAAGAACACAACGCAGCCGCTTTGGCAGGTGCCCTTTCGGCTGATGGAATTGTTACATTCTTTGCCGATTTCGGTGTGTTTGGTGTTGATGAAACATTCAACCAACACAGACTGAATGCGATAAACAACACAAATTTGAAAGTTGTTGTAACACACTGTGGAATCGATGTTGGTGAGGATGGAAAGACGCATCATGCACTTAATTATATAAGCGCCCCACTGGCTTGGTACGGATTCAAAGTCATAGTACCAGCGGATCCTAACCAAACAGATAGAGTTGTAAGATACATCGCAAAAAAATACGGTAACTTTGTTGTTGCGATGGGAAGAAGCAAACTCGAACCGATAAGAAAAGAAGATGGTAGTTTGTACTTCGATGAGAATTACGTCTTTGAATACGGTAAGATGGATGTATTACGCGATGGTGATGACGGTGTAATATACTGTACAGGTTCCGTTGTACCAAACGCACTAAAGGCACATGAGATATTAAAATCCAAAGGTATAAAATTTGCTGTTATAAACATAAGTTGTCCGTATGATCTTGACGAAGAAGTGCTCAGAAAATATTCAAATTTCGTTGTAACAGTTGAAGATCATAACGTACTGAATGGGCTTGGGAGCTTAATCGCACAGAAATATTTTGAACTCGGCGTAATGCCAGGCAAATTTATGAAACTTGGGCTTTCTGAATTTCCGGTTTCAGGAGATTCGAAGTTGCTATTTGAGATTTACGGACTAAGCGGAGAACAGATAGCACAGAGCATACTGAA
The DNA here is from genome assembly GCA_964577745.1 of uncultured Fervidobacterium sp. Taxonomy (GTDB): domain Bacteria; phylum Thermotogota; class Thermotogae; order Thermotogales; family Fervidobacteriaceae; genus Fervidobacterium. The sequence goes on along the minus strand of CAZOAS010000105.1, from coordinate 2,899 downwards.
TAAATTAAATTGTAAATAATAGCAACAAAGTGCGGAAGGATTCCTTCCGCACATATTTTTAATTTTTGGTGAAATACTTGGAATTTTTGGAAATTTCGTGTATAATATAACTGAGAAACTTTTAGGAGGCTAATTCTATGCCCAAAAGCATGACAGGATATGCGAAAATTCAATCGATTATCGATGATTACAAAATCACATGTGAGGTTAAGACCCTCAATACGAAGGGGTTAAGTATAGATGTTTCCTTACCATATTTCTTGAACTCAAAAGAACTGGATGCTATTTCAAAGGTAAAAGAATACATAAGCCGAGGCAAAGTTTCAGTACGAATCTGGGTTAGGTTTGTCAAACCTATCCAAGTGAGTATAGATTACTCACTTGTTAGAACGTATTATGAAATGCTTTCAGAAATTAGAGAAAATCTTGGCATTCCCGTTCCGGTTGAATTGAGTCATTTATTGAACTTTAGAGAATTATTTCAATTTGAATTTTCCAACGAAGAAATTGAAATAGCCTGGAACAATGTACTGACAGTTTTGGAAAATGCGCTCAGTCAGGTTGTAAATGAAAGAAAAATCGAAGGTGAAAAGCTCACAAAAGATTTAATAGACATGAATCAAAAGATGAAAGATATCGTGGCAAAGATAAAAGATAAAGCGGGAGAAGTACCACAGTATATCGCAGAGAGAATAAGAACAAATATGAGAGAGATATTGCCCGATGATGTTGAAATTAATAGAGAATTGTTTGAAAATGCACTGGCATTAATAGCTGATAGAGCGGATATACGTGAAGAAATAACAAGACTCGAAAGTCACCTGCATCGCGTTGATGAACTGTTGAAAAAAGATGAACCTGTAGGTGACATGCTTAATTTCTTGTCGCAAGAGATCCATAGAGAATTCAATACGATACTTTCAAAAAGCAGATTGTTAGATATAAGCAACTTAGCCCTTGAAGGGAAGTACATCGTTTCACAATTCAAAGAGCAGATAATGAATCTTGAGTAACTATGAATTTTTTCCAACTAATTTGGGAGGTGCAGACATATGTTTGGTTTAATCAACATCGGTTTCGGAAACGTGATCGCAGGTGACAGGGTCATCGCTATTGTTAATCCTGAGAGTGCTCCACTTAAAAGATTAAAAGAAGATGCAAAGGAAGAAGGTAAGCTCATAGATGCAACATATGGAAGAAAGACAAGATCCATCCTTATCACAGACTCAAACCATATAATCCTCAGCGCAATTCAGCCAGAAACTATAGCTCAAAGATTCATAGAATCTATGGTTGAAATTGAAAAACAACTTGAAAAAATAAGAAAGGGTTAATGTGAATGGATCGTTCTGAGTTTTCAGAAGGTATCCTGTTTGTTATCAGTGGTCCAAGTGGTGTTGGCAAAACAAGTATCATACGTTCTGTACTTGAGCGTGTTGATAAAGTGACATTCTCTATCTCATGTACGACACGAAAACAACGTCCGGGAGAAGTTCACGGCGTAGATTATTTCTTTATCACCCACGAAGAATTCAAAAAAATGATAGAAGAAAACAAATTCATCGAATGGGCCCAGGTGCACGATAACCTTTATGGTACACCGGCTGATTTTGTCAACGAACATATAAAGAAGGGACAAGATGTCATACTTGATATAGATGTACAGGGAGCGCTTACGGTAAAGAAAAATTGGAAAGGTGCAAAGTTCATTTTCGTAGCACCACCAAGCTATCAGATACTAAGTGAACGTTTGAGAAAACGCGGCACAGAAACAGAAGAAAAGATAAGACGTCGTTTGGAGACAGCAAAAAAAGAATTAACATATATACCCGAATTTGAATACCTTATCATAAACGAAGATTTAGAAGAATCGATAAGAAATTTAATATCGATAATCTATGCAGAGAGAGTAAAATACGAAAGGCAGAAAGAATTGGGAAAGGTTAAGAAATTGTTAGAGGAGGTGCAAGAATTTTGAGTAAACTTGTTATAAACTACGACAAGTTACTTGGCAAAATTCCGTATAAATACGCAATTCCTGTCATCGTTGCCAAGAGAGCGGAAGCGATAAACGACTTTGCTAAGCCATTTGTAACAACTCCAGATGAATACTCAGTCAGTATGGCATTCAAAGAACTTCAGGAGGGTTACATAAGAATCAAAAACGAAGACATCCTGAAGATACTTATACCTGAAGTGAAATAATTCCGCCATGCAGAAGGACCCGAAAGGGTCCTCTGCTTTTACCGGAATCCGGATTCCGGAGTCCGGAATCGGGAATCCGTAATTAGTTACAAGTTCCGAGTTTCGGGTTGCGAGTGAAAAAAATAAAAATGCAACAGGCTGGTGTGAATTTTTCGGATTAGTTTCTTAAATGAGAAGAGCTTCTTTTTCAATATGTTCAAACCTAAGTGAAGGTGCATACAGAGGGAATAGAAAAGAGTTCAAACAATTTTGTCGAATAGCAAAAGGTTCAGCTGGAGAGCTTAGGTATTTTCTGAAATTGTCCAGAGATATAAAATATATAGATGAAGAAACTTATTTGAATTTTTTAACCGAGCTCGAAACGATAATCAAAATGCTTGAAAAACTGTTCCAAAGACTCTCTGAACAGAAGAAATAAAGTTGCGGTTGACGAGTACGAGAAACAAACAAGAAAGTTTCGAGTTGAGAGTTACGGGTAGCGAGAAAATGAGGATTTTTTGACTCGCGACTCGCAAACCGGAACCTGAAACTAATTACAAAAACCCTTAACTCGATACTCGCAACTTAATAAAACGTGGGGTGACAAATATGTGCGGTATAGCAGGTACATGGGACGTTGAGGATTCCTACAACGTAGTGCATGATTTATTACTTTCGCTCCAGCATCGTGGTCAACAAGCTGCTGGTGTGGTTG
>CAZOAS010000104.1:0-6220 GCA_964577745.1 uncultured Fervidobacterium sp. | reverse complement strand
CTAAATAGAGAGGAGGTGGTCTTTGTGAAGAGATTGATTTTAGTACTTACGGCTGTACTTGCCATCTTATTAACGTTCAGCTGTACGCAGCTCTTTGAGCCAAGAACATCGAAAGTCTCTGTTGTTCTCTCTTCTGGACAAGAAGATAGCAAAGAAGGTTTTGAAACGCTTGTGGATCAATCGATAAAGACACTTGATAGCCAGTCGGAACTGTTAAAAAGAAGCGAAGCACCTTGGGTAAAAGATATCGAAAAGTTAGAAGTAAAAGTTTCTAAATTTTCCTACAAATATTCCACAGGTCCAACCGAATCTAACTGGGCAACACCAACAACAATTGACAAAACCGTGGATTTGATATCCTTGAGTTCATCTGAAACAGATTGGCTAACTTTCGACATTCCAAAAGGTGCAGTGATATTAGCCATTTCATTTGAGATTTCTCAGGCAACTGTTACAGTTAACGGAACCAGTCATAAAGTGGATATACCTTCTGAAAGTGCGAGGATAGTCCTGAAAAATCTAAATTGGGAAATCCGAGAAGATGGACAGATAATTCTTAATATCGATTGGTCAAGGAGTATAATCAAAGTATCTGGTTCAAATTACAAACTCGTACCACGAATCGCTTACAGATGGAGAAGTACATTGAAAAATCTATGGGCAATCGAAGGTACAATTAAAAGAGAAGATGGTTCAGCACCAACTGAACCATTACTCATAGGGCTTTACGAAGGTGAAGATACGTCAGCTACACCATTAACTTTGAGAGTTTTACCAGTTACAAAAGCAGGGGAATTCTATCTTGGAAAGTACAAACCGGGAACGTATACGATTGTTGTATGGAATGAATTGACATTTGAATACGATGGAGATGAGATAGTATTTTCTGGTAAGCAAGTAATAAACAAAACCTTTGAACATGGAAAAACATCAGCAACAACCATGTTGGATTTGACATACTAATTTGAATACGTAATAAAGCCCCCTTTCTGGGGGCTTTGTTTTTTCATATGAATTAGTAATACAATATGGTATAATATCATAGTATGCTATAAGTACATTCTCGGGGGTGTTAGTTAATGGAATTTGGGAATTACAAGACAGTCAAGATATCAGAACCACTATTTTTAAAAGGGGGAGAAACAGGCATTTTGCTCGTACACGGTTACACTGGTTCTCCTCACGATTTGACCTACTTGGCTCATGAATTAAACAAAGCCGGGTTCACTGTCTCATTACCACGTCTCCCCGGTCATGGGACATGCGGAGAAGATTTTTTAAAAACAACAGCAAAAGATTGGCTTAGAAGAGCTTTCGATGCATACTACGATTTACAAGGCATGTGCAAAGAAGTTTACATATGTGGTCTATCGATGGGAGGAGTTATTTCACTTATAATGGCGGCTCAGCTTAAGCCGAAGAAACTTGTAACACTTGCCGCAGCAACTCACGTTTACGACAACAGAATAAAATTCACACCGTTACTTGCATTATTCAAAGATAAGATGCCAAGAGAAAACAACGACAAATACGATGATCCAGAGCTTGAGTACTTGAAAAAAGAATACTGGTCGTACAACTGGCCCAAACAAGCAGCACAACTGTACAAATTAATGAAACTTGCACGCAAGAGTGTGCCCCAGATAACGTCCGATATTCTTGTAATAGCTGCAAGAAACGATAACACAGTGCCTCTGAAAGCAGCAGAATTCATATATAACAACGTTGCTTCGGAAAAGAGGAAAATGAAGATATTTGAACGCTCAGGACATGTGCTCAGCAACGATATAGAAAAAGAAGCGGTTACGGAAACTGTGAAGAAATGGTTCTTAGGAGAAGAAATCTGAGAGGAAAATAAAAATAGACAAATTTTGTCTAATTTTAACATTTAGGTAACCCTAAGTCGTAAGGTTTAGGGTATAATAAGAGCGAAAGATGAAAGTGGAGGTGTCTTACATGGGATTGTTATCAGAAAAGGACAGAAAGTATTTGATTGATTTATTTGCAAAGGAACTTCAAAACAACGTGAAGCTCATATTCTTCCATGGCGATGACTGTGAATACTGTGATTTAGAAAGCCAATTACTCGATGAAGTTAAGGAATTGTCTGACAAAATCATAGTTGAAAAGTACCACAAAGACAGCGAGGAAGGAAAGAAATACAATGTTGAATACGTACCAGCATTGATCGTTACACTCGAAGATGGAGTTGACAAAGGCGTGAGGTTTTACGGAATTCCTTCTGGACACGAGTTTGGTACGCTTGTCCAAGACATAGTAACATTCGGTAAAGGGGCGAAACCAGAACTTTCACCAGAAACAATTGAAAAACTCAAGAAACTTGATAAACCTGTTAAGATAAGCGTATTTGTAACACCAACATGTCCATATTGTCCAAGAGCAGCTCTTACAGCTCACAACATGGCACTTGCAAGCGACATGGTTACAGCGGAAGTAGTTGAAGCAAATGAATTCTTTGATTTAAGCGAGCAATTCGGAGTATCTTCAGTACCTCACATAGCAATAAACAGAAATCCAGACAGATTTTTCATAGGCGCTTATCCAGAACCACAGTTCTTACAACAAGTACTTGAACTTTCTGAGTAATTAACAATTTTCTTTTAAAAAAGACTTGGCAGATTACAAAATCGGCCAGCCATCCCCCAGCATTTCAGGGCACAACTTCTGTGCCCTGAGTTTTTAGAGGCCGGAGTCTGGAGTTTAGAATCTGGGATTTGCAGATTATCGATGATTCCACTTTCTGAATTACAGAGTCCGAAATATTAGGAGGTGTACATCATGGGACTTTTCGACATCGGTGCAGTTGGAAGTGAATTAAAAGAATATTATGATGTTGTCATAATCGGTGGAGGTCCAGCAGGCTTAACCGCAGCTATATACGCACGAAGAGCAGGTTTGAGTGCACTTGTTATTGAGAAAGCAATCGAAGGTGGTGTGGTTACTCAGACACACGTTGTTGAAAACTGGCCTGGCGAAATAAGCATTGAAGGTCAAGCGCTTGGACAAAAATTCGCAGACCACGCAAAACACTTCGGTGCAGAAATTCACTATGCTTTTGCCCAGAAAGTGTACGTAGAAGGTGAATATAAAGTTGTTGAACTCGATGACGGAAACAAAGTTAAAGGCAAAGTTCTAATCATCGCCACAGGTACTGAGCCAAGAAAACTTGGTGTCCCAGGAGAAGCAGAATTCAGAGGAAGAGGAGTTACTTACTGTGCAGCTTGTGATGGATATTTATTCAAAGACAAAGATGTCGTTGTTGTCGGTGGTGGAGATAGCGCTTGCGATGAATCACATTTCTTAGCTAAGATAGTTAACAGTATAACAATGGTTCAAAATTTACCTTACTTAACAGCAGCAAAAGTCCTCCAAGAAAGGATTTTAAGTAATCCAAAGATAAAAGTTATAACCAATCACATTGTGAAAGAAATTAGAGGTTCGAACAAAGTTGAAGAAGTTGTTATCATAAACAACGATACAAAAGAAGAACAAGTGATAAAGGCTGATGGTGTATTCATATACGTCGGACTTGTACCGAAAACCGAGATATTCAAAGGATTAGTAAATATGAACGACTACGGATACATAATCACAGATGAGAATATGGAAACAAATATTCCAGGAATATATGCTGTTGGAGATATAAGGATCAAAGGACTCAGACAAATTGTAACGGCGGCAGCCGATGGTGCGATAGCAGTTGAACACGCTGCAAAGAAATACTTCTAAAATTAAAAAGATATAGAGAGATTGAAAGGAGGGGAAGCATATGCCAACATATAAAGTAAAAATTTATACAACACCAACATGTCCGTGGTGCAGAAGGGCAAAAGAATATTTCGAACAACTTGGAATTCCATTCACCGAAGTGGACGTTTCAAAAGATAGAAAAGGCGCGGAAGAAATGGTTAGGAAATCTGGTCAAATGGGTGTTCCTGTTATTGAAATAGGAAACCAAATAATCGTAGGATTTGATAAAGCAAGAATAGATAGAATACTTGGATTGAGCTAATGAAAAAAATGGCGGTTAACGGTAAGTGATCAAAAGTTAATAAATTAGCCCCCGTTAACCGCTTATTTTAATTTAGGGAGGTTAACACCATGAAAATCAGTTGCCCCATACTCAGGTTTTTGTCAAGATTATTCATAAAGAGGTTCAAAGTGAAACCTTTAAACAAAAGGAGATGATTAAATGACTAAAAAGCTTTTATCTTTACTCTTTCTATCTTTCTTAATCATATCATTCGGATATCAGTTCATGTACACAGATTTGGGAACAGCACACAATATCTCAAAAATAGAAGATAAAATGCTTATAATCGTTTTTTCTTCACCGAGTTGCTATTATTGTAAGCTTTTCGATAAAGAAGTTCTGACAAACAAGAATGTTCAAGAATTCCTCAGAGGGAACTATATAATAATCAAGGTTGAACCTTCTAATTACAAAACTAATTTTCTTGGCAAAACTTACACAAACAACGAACTCTTTGGAGCATTTGGTGTTAGAGGTACTCCAACTTTTGTTTTTTTAAAAGGTTCAGGGATGGTTACGCAAGTTCCTGGGTATATGCCAGCAGAAGATTTCTTAAAAGCTTTGAGATATCTAATACGAGTTACTGAGGAAAATTACAAAGAATCGTTTGAAAACTACTCTAAGAAAAATGATGACTTAAAAGGTAAACCAAAGATTGTGAATATTACAAAAGAAAATGCAGACTATATTTTAAAGAACGATAAAAATGCTGAAAAAGTCGAAACTTTGCCGAAAAATATAGACATATACAAAGTGTACATAACTTCAAATCAAGACGTCGCTCAGAAACTCAACGAAGCGGGTGTAATACGTGTTTTGTTAATTAAATAACAACAAGCTCATTTGAGGTGATTGTATGGTCTCTTTAGGTCCAACAGATGTTTCCATATGGATTGCAATAGCATCTGGACTTCTCTCTTTTTTCAGTCCTTGCGTCTTACCACTGATACCTGGATTCGTTGGAATTGTGCTTGGTGGTAATAAGAAAATCCAAAGACTTATCGGCTTTTTCATAGGTTTCACAACCATGTTCACAGTACTTGGTGCCTTTTCTGGACTACTCGGCGGATTTTTGGCAAAGTTTGGAAGCATAATAGAGAAAATAATAGGAATAGCAATCGTCGTATTTGGTATATTATACATGATGGAAGTACAGTTGTTTAAAGGTAAATCTGTGAATATATGGAAATTTAAAGGCTCTGGTTTTGTTGGTGGATTGATACTCGGATTGGCGATAGGCTTTGTATGGATACCATGCAGCAGTCCGGTACTTGCCTCAATGCTGTTGATAGCTGCACAGAAAAGTGTACTTAAAGGAATGTTACTTCTGTTTGTCTATTCTTTAGGGATTTCTCTTCCGTTCTTAACCATTGGAGCTGCAATTTCAAAAGCTTTATCGATAGGATTTGGGAAACCTACTTGGGAAAAATGGACAAAAATCATCGGTGGTGGGTTTATAATACTTATGGGAATTTTAATATTGCTTGGAAAGATGAAAGTTTAATTTGGATATAAAGTCAAACTAAATACTACATTGGGAGGTATGTTTTATGGCAACGGCACGTATGGATTATTATTCTGGAATGTTGTTTTATTCAAAAACGCTTTCAGGTCACGATTTGATTATAGACTCCGATCCATCGGTTGGTGGAAAAGATGCCGGTCCAAGGCCAAAGGAACTGATACTGTACTCGCTCATGGGATGTACAGGTATGGATGTTGTATCGTTGTTAAGAAAAATGAGAGTAATCGACAAAATGGGAAGTTTCAGAATGGAAGTCGATTATGAACAAGCCCAAGAACATCCAAAAGTTTACACAAAGATACATCTGAAATACATCTTCAAATTCAACGGTGAACCACCAAAAGAACAAGTTGAAAAAGCTGTTGTACTTTCACAAGATAAATATTGCGGAGTCTCCGCTATGTTGAAAAAAGCGATACCAGAATTTACATGGGAGATTATATACGAGTAATATTTCGCTTAAAAGCTGAGAAATGAGCTGACGATTGTCAGCTCATTTTTTCATTTTACTTATCATCCCGAAAAATACCAAATGTGAAGAATTTGGTTTGAATTATCGAATAAATCTCTTTACCTTCCTAACACAGAAGATTTTGAAGTATGGTGGATTTTCCCATTTGAAATAAAATAACTATATACAG
>CAZOAS010000103.1:0-6237 GCA_964577745.1 uncultured Fervidobacterium sp. | reverse complement strand
AATTATTGACATCCCTTCTTTTAAATGATAAAATATACATCGCATTGGGAGGTCGTCTAATGGCAGGACTGCGGACTCTGGATCCGCCAGTGGAGGTTCGAATCCTCCCCTCCCAGCCAGAATCCCCCACGTTGTGGGGGATTTTTTGTTATTATTTTTTATATGTTTTCTGTCAGCATATCTTTTATTCCGCTCACGACAAAGCTTTTTTCAAATTCGACTTGTTCTCCAGTTTCCATGTTTTTGACAAGGACTATGTCTCTTTCAAGTTCACTTTCGCCTATTATTATCGTAAATTTGGCACCTATTCTTGCTGCATGTTTAAGTTGAGCACTTAATCCTCTTTCCATAAGTTCAAGTCCCGCTGGTATTCCTTCTCTCCTGAGTTGTTCAGAAAGTTTTATCGCTTCCGATTTGACTTCAGAATCACCAAGATAGGCTATGTACACTAAATTCGCTTGTATTTCATCAACTTGAACGTTTTCGGCTTTCAATGCCAGTATCAAGCGTTCCATACCAGCAGCAAAACCAAGCGCCGGTACTTCTTTCCCACCTATTTCTTTTATCAATCCGTCGTACCGTCCACCACCAGCTATTGCACTCATCGCACCAAGTTTGTAATGGTGCACTTCAAAAACTGTGCGGTTGTAATAGTCAAGTCCCCTGACTAACCTTGGATCTTCAACGTACTTTATTCCAACGGAATCAAGCATTAATTTCAATTCTTCATAGTGTTTTCTTGATGCTTCACCAAGGTAATCGGTAATCTTCGGTGCATTCTTTGTGTACTCAACATCGACTTTACAGTCAAGAAGCCTTAAAACGTTTTTTTCATATCGAACTTTACAATCATCACAGAGTTCGTCTAAGTACTGAGAATAATACTCTTTTAACGCCTCTCTGTACTTTGCTCTGTCGTCTGTATCACCAAGTGAGTTGATGTGTATTTCGTAATCGACAAGTCCAAGTTCTTTGAGTAAATGGTCGACGAAAACTAACAACTCTGCATCAGCCATTGCCGATGGACTACCAAAAATCTCCGCACCGAATTGGTGGAATTGTCTTTGCCTTCCCGATTGCGGTCTTTCGTATCTAAACATGGGACCTATGTAAAAGTATTTTTGTGGAAATCCCTGTGCAATCATACCATTTTCAACGAAAGCTCTTACAACGGGAGCGGTTCCTTCAGGACGGAGCGTTATACTCCTTCCACCTTTATCTTCGAATGTGTACATTTCTTTCTGAACAATATCGGTATCTTGTCCAACACTTCTAACGAATAACTTTGTCTCCTCAAAGATAGGCGTTCTAATTTCACCATAGCCGTACCTTCTTGCAAGGTCTCTTGCTTTTTCTTCTATCCAGTACCAATACTTCATCTGTTCACCGTATAAATCCTCTGTACCCTTTATTTTCTGGTACACTCCTTCTCCACCTCCGACAATCTCTGCTTTGCTACTGTCTTGGCTTCTTCATCTACAAATCTCCATTCTGGTCTGATAGGTAATTCAAGAGCCTTTTTGTATATTTCAACTGCCTGGCAAAACATTCTTTTCTTTTCGTACACTTTTCCAAGCATAACGTACGAATATATGTGACTCGGCTCAAGTTCAATTGCTCTTTTTATAAGCTCTTCTCCTTTGTTTAAATCCGGAAATATCGGTACTTCTATGTATCTAACCGCCGCAAGGAAATGTGGTAGCCACTGGTCTTTGCCGTATTTGAGTGCCATATTTAAGTTGTAATCTATCTTCGTTGCAAGTGCAAGTACAAGTAAATTATTCTTTTGCACACGGTGAGATAGAATAACTGCAGTGCAATAGTACCCCTTCCAGAAATTTGGATACTTTTTCACAAGTTCTTCCGCCAACTGATAAGCTTTCTCTGAATAATTATAACCCATTCCACCCCAACTGTACAGTTCAGAATAAGCAATTATAATATCCCCCTGCTCATCGGGGGATAATTCTTCGTATTTTACACTTTTTAGAAATTCAACGAGTTCTTTCGCTTGCCTATTACCAATCATATACTGAATTTTGTAAGATAGTTCAGTACCGGCAAACAAAAGAACTGAGAGAATTACTAAACAAACACTTAAAATTCTCAACCTTTTAGCACCCATTTTCTGATTGCGTAACCAACTCCCGCTTCGTTGTTTGATTTAGTTATATATTTTGCGTATTTTTTTACCTCATCGTGAGCATTTTCCATAACTACAGGATAACCGACAATTTTTAACATTCCGATATCGTTGAAACTATCACCCAGATACATCGTCTCTTCAGGCTTCACTTTAAAGTGTTTGAGTAAGTAGTCGAAAGATAACTCTTTCGATGAATTTGGTCCAAAGACTTCGTAAAATGTCTCTGAATTGATTTTATTGTTCTTTACAACGCTTGTATCTTTCTCATATCCTTTTAGTGATTTTTCGATTACTTTTTGAATTATAATTTCATCTCCAACGAGAGCTATCTCTGCTATGTATTCTCTGTTTAAAAAATACTTCGTGACATCGTCAACTTTGTTGAGTCGCCAAGTGTTTTGTTCAAGATACTTTGAAAATTCTCCGTTGTAATCCGTATCGATGTACATATCTTTCTCTTCCAAAAAGTCGATGTAAACTATGTAAAAAAGTTTATTCTCTCTTGCTATTCGTATGATTCTTTCTGCAATTTTGCAATCCAATACCGATTTATATATCACTTTATCTTCCATCCACTGGTAAATAAACGCACCGTTTTGGAATATCACAGGTACATCAAGTCCAAGCTCTTGGATGTAACTTTTCGCCGAATGGAAATTTCTTCCCGTTGCAACACTCACATGTACACCTTTTTCCATAGCTTCTTTAAGTGCTATGATATTTTCACTTGGGATATGCTTATCGTCGTTTAACAACGTACCATCGAGGTCTGTGATAACAAGTTTAACCAAAGTCCTAATCCCCCTTATCTGGAAACAATGACCTTTCCAAGGTCTCCAACGATAATCTGAACACCTTTGGGTTTACCATCGTTCTCTATAATTTCCACTTTCTTACCTATCAAAGAAGAATCGATACGTGGTGAGAAATTCGATATTCTAACTTCATCCATAACGATGGAATTTTCGATTTCGCAATTTTCGATAAGTGAACCATCACCTATGGATGTGTAAGGTCCAATGTATGCATTCGAAATCGTACAATTTTTACCGATTATAACAGGTCCACGGATTACACTATTCACAACCTCTGTACCCTCACCTATACTAACTCTTCCTTGAATAACCGAAGAAGCCTCAACGGTACCTTCTATCTTAAATTCTTCAATTATATCATCGAGTATCTTGTGATTTGCCTCAATCAAGTCTTCTGGTTTACCGGTATCTTTCCACCAACCGTAAATGATGTGTCCTTCGACAGTTCCCTTATTTTGAATAAGCCAATCGATAGCATCTGTTATCTCCAATTCACCTCTCCATGAAGGCTTTATATTCGCTATACCATCGAATATATCTTTCCTAAACAGATAAAGCCCGATTATGGCAAGGTTTGAAGGTGGTTCTTTTGGTTTTTCTATAGTTTTAACTATCTTACTACCTTCCATAACTGCGATACCAAACCTTGTTGGATCGCTAACTGGCGAGAGCATTATCAAAGCACTGAGATCTCTTTTTTCTTGAAATTCCTTTACAAAAGGTCTTATGTCATCCATTATTAGGTTATCACCAAGGTACATCATGAAATCATCGTCACCAAGGAAATCTTTTGCCATTAAAACGGCATGAGCAAGTCCTTTCGGCTCTGGCTGGAGAATATAGTTAATTTTTACACCACACTTGCTACCATCCCCAAAACTTGCCTCAAAATCAGCCTTATTCTCCGGACTAACGATGATGCCTATTTCGTTAATTCCAACGCTCTTAATCTTTTCTATCGTGTAAAGTATAACTGGCTTGTTTGCAACTGGGATGAGATGCTTAGCGGTTGTATAAGTCAATGGTCTTAACCTTGTACCTTTACCTGCACACAATATAATTGCTTTCATACCCTCTTTCCTCCTTCTGCTGAATTTAATACTTCCACTTTCCAGTTCTGTATTAATCCACTCTTACTTGAGATATTTACACCAAAAAGATAAACCATCTTTCCCATGTGAGGTATATGATATCCTTTCTCTTTGATTTGACATAAAGCGATTTCTGGTTCTTCGTCTATTTTTAATTCAAAAATTAGTACTTTGCCATTCCACCTTACTATGAGATCCGGTCTACCACCGATAGTATGTTTTTCTGAATCAAATTTAAACCCCGCCATTCCAAAAACTAAATACAGATAATTTTCATAGCTAATCTCTTTTTTTGATTCGTACGGAAGCTCACTAAGAATACTGTTAAGCACTGTTATCATATCTTCAAATTTTTCTTCTTTAATTGAATTTTTCAGCGCCCTAACTTTATCAACTAAATTATCTTCCTGCACTCCATATTGTGTTTCCAAAAGTAACGTATCAAGTTCCGTTTGTACGTCTATGTTTGGTATTCCAACTTTAAAAACTCGTCCTTCCAAAGGCTCTGTTCTAATGGCTTCTGAAAATGTCAGATAACCAGCTTGAGTCAAAAACACCACAGGTTCGGTATTTTCTATCTCTTTTCTTGTAAACGTTGCCTCAGTTAATTCTTTACCCAAAACTTTGTCTAACGCTACGTTTTTTTCTTTAAGATAGTTGTACACAAATTGAGAACCACCAGACAGACTCCAGAAAGGTAAAAATTCTTGCTTGGCGAAAAACATAACCACTGCATATGGATTATATACTTTGTGAATTCCATCGAAAGAAAAACCATTGTAATACTCTTTCAAAAGTTCAATCAATTCATCTTGAGAGATACGGTACTTTTCAACGATTAAATCAATATACGGCTTAAAAAATAGAGAATTTCTTCATCGTTGTATCCAAACATCTGCGAATATCTCTCATCGAATGTAACATCGTTCAAGTTATTTAAAGTGCTAAATACTCCCATCTTCGTGAATTTCGTAAGTCCTGTCATGAACAAAAATTTTATATGCTCTTCCTGACCTTTTAGGACAGAATAAAATTCTCTGAGTAATTTCTTTAGCGAACTTAGGAGCGACTTGTCTGATATATTATCAAGTATCGGTTTTTCATATTCGTCAACTAATACGATAACATCTTTCCCGAATTTGTACTTAGCTTTTATTATTAGTTCCCTCAACGCACCATTTGGTTCAGTATCTTCGTCTATAGTTATTCCAAATATCGAAGCTTGGATTTTAACTATATTCAATAGCTCCTTAGCCAGTGTTTCAGCGGATTTAGAAGACACATCAGTAAGATTAAGTCTCACAACTGGCCATTCTTGCCAATCCCATTTATCGTAAATCCAAGTATCTTTAAAAAGCGCTTTTTCACCTTTCAAAAGATAATACAGAGTACTTAAGGTTAAACTCTTACCAAATCGCCTTGGTCTTGAAACAAAGACCATTTTTTCGTTCCTTAGTAAATCGTACAAGTACATTGTCTTATCAACATACAAATAACCTTCGCTAATAATCTCTTTAAAATCGCTTACGCCTTTTGGAAGTTTCTTCAACATATTCACCTCAGTTTGCACGAAAGCATATTTAATTATATTATACCTCAGAAACGTTTACAACAAATAAAACTCTCACAATGTAAAAACATAACAAAGCAACTTTGAGTATATCATAGTATACCTTCAAAAATGTGAGCTAAAGAGAAGATTTTTCACGTTAAAAAAAGCTATAAAATATAAACATTTATCCGCTTATTTGAGTATGCATTTGATAAATGTTAATATAGAATTGGCAAAAAACCACAGCGGTGGGAGGTTAAAATGATGGATAGGAATCAAGTTTTGAAACTTGTCGAACAAGAAGGTATAAATTTCATCGATTTAAAAGTTGTGGATCTTTGGGGGCGCTGGAGACATGTTACACTTGCAAGGACGAATTTTTCTGAGAAAGTTTTTACCGAAGGTGTAGGTTTTGACGCATCAAACCTTGGATACGCTGAAGTGTTTAGTAGCGATATGGTCATTATTCCAGACCCCAACACAGCGATAATAGAAGAATACAACGGTGAAAAAGTGCTTTCGATGATATGTGACGTGTACGAAGTTGAAAATATGACACCATGCTCACATGACCCACGAACGATACTTAAGAAAACCCTTGAGTCGATAAAGGATATAGCCGATGAAGTTTAT
>CAZOAS010000102.1:0-6288 GCA_964577745.1 uncultured Fervidobacterium sp. | reverse complement strand
GCTAATTTGTCAAGTTTAAAAGAAAAATGTCCTACGGAAATTGTGGGACGTCAATCGACTATATTTCATTATGATTTAAAAAGCAACGTTATAAACTTTCGAATATTTTTCCTTAATGTAATTCATAAATGGTTCTGATGATGGTTCTTTACCTGTGATAATTTTCATTAATTCTTTTGGTTCATAAATTTTACCTTTCGAATATATTTTTTCGGTGAGCCAAGCTTTAATAGGTTCGAAATTCCCTTCTTCAACATGTTTGTCGAAATCAACTTCTTGCCTTAGTTTTTCGTAAATCTGAGTTGCATACAAATTGCCAAGTGAGTACGTTGGAAAGTAACCAAAAGCACCACCGTACCAATGTGGATCTTGCATACAGCCAATTGTATTATTTGGCACTTTAAGACCTATCAATTTTTCAAATTTTTCGTTCCATATGTCTGGCAAATCGGAAACGTTTAATTGTCCGTTGATAAATCCACGCTCTATCTCAAATCTCAAGATGATGTGCAAGTTATACGTTATCTCATCCGCTTCAGTTCTAATGTAAGATCTCTTAACTTCGTTGATAGCTTTCCATAGCTCTTCAACACTGTATTTTGAAAATTCTGGGAATATTTCTATGAATTTTTCATATATTCCTTTCCAAAAAGCCAAACTTCTACCAAGTACGTTTTCCCAGAATCTTGACTGACTTTCGTCGAAGCCGTGAGAGGCACTTGAACCCACCGGTAATCCGTAAAATTCAGAAGGAATTGATAGTGCGTACAATGCATGACCGAATTCATGAATAGTGGAATAAATCGAGTTTTTGATATCTTTTTCTATATATCTTGTTGTTATCCTGACATCGTTTATACCTATTGGATTTGTGAATGGATGAACCGATACATCAAGTCTTCCCTTTTCCAAGTCGTATTTCAAATATCCTATGAGCCATTCGTTGAATTTCTTTTGTCGTTCAACATCGATTACAATGTTGAACATATCTTCTTTAGTACCAGTTTGCTCTATCTTTTCCAAGATCTGCGTTGTGAATTCCTTGAGCGGATTGAATATAGCTTCAAGTTCTGAAGCTTTCATTCCCGGTTCAAATTCATCCAAAAGTGCGTTGTACGGTTCATCTTCGTAACCAATTAACTCTGCAATTTTCCTGTTCAGTTCCACAAGTTTCTCAAGATAAGGCTTTACTTGAGAAAAATCACCTGTCGGTTTTGCTTTTTGCCATTCTTGTTCTGAAATCGTGGCAAGTTTTGCGACCTCTTCGTAAAGTTCCGGAGGAATCTTTTTGCTGATATTGTAATCTTTCTTTCCAACACGTATGATAGCTTTTTCTATTTCGTCTGACGGCTGAGCTTCTTCCAACATTTTACCAAGCGTGTCATCTATCGACAATTTGAAAATGTATGAACTTATCTCAGAGATAACTTCTGCTCTGTAAAGACCTGCTTGAGATGGCATATACGTTTGCATATCCCAATAAAGCAACGATACCGCACTTGAAAACCTGCTCATTTTCCTATAGTAATTTTTAAGATCCTGCATTTGTCTACTCTCCCCTTCTTAAAAGATTTAAAAGATTTTTAGGCTGTCTCTTCTTGAACTACCAGTTCAGAAAATCCAGCAACGATAAAAGCTATTTCAGCCGCAAAAGCTATAAAAATACCAAAAAGCAAAGGAATTGACCAAATTGAAATTTTGTACAATTTTTCAGCGGTTTTAAATGTACTTATTTCTGTTGCTTTGTACATTTCACCAGAGATGAGGTAAAATAGGTATGAATCTATCATAAGTCCAACTGCTATAATTATTAAAGCCGGTAGTAATGTTCTCCAATTACCATTTTTTAATAAAATCAAAAGATTGTAGACTTTGTCACCATCTAATTTGTCTAAAATAGTTGAAAACATTCCGAAACCTATGAGTTCCGATCCTCCTCCAATTACCATTGAAGCAATTATTTTGCCAACGATAGGAACTCTACTACCATTTTGTACCCTTTTTGCACCAACGATTGTTAATATCATTCCTATTAAAACAGCTACTAAACCTTCGTCAAAAGACGCAAATGTTAACATAACAAGCATTCCAACTCCCATGAGTATTTTACCACTTTTGACCAAGTCTTTATTCATTCCCCTCCCCCTCCTTTGCGCTGATTTACTGATTTATAATAAGAACTCTGTATTGAAATTCATCAGTCTGTACTGGAGAGCTTCACTAATGCATTTCACATCGACTATCTCAGTACCATTTAGGTCGGCTATTGTCTTGCTAACTTTGAGTATCTTATCGACTGCACGTCCTGAAAGTTTGTACCTTTGTACGTACATTTTCAGTATCTCTTCGGCTTCGTCTGTGAGTTTTACGTATTTTTCCACTAATTTATGTGATAGTTTTGCGTTGAGTTTTATCTTCTCATCTTTGTACCGTCTGAATTGTCTTTCTCTTGCACCCATTACTCTTTCTCTTATTCTTTCACTTTTTTCTCCTGTGTCTTTGCTTCGCATTTCTTCGTACGATATTCTTGGTATTTGGATTTGTAAATCAATTCTGTCAAGTATCGGTCCAGAGATGTTTTTCCAGTATCTTTTTATTTCGTACGGTGAGCATTTACAAGCTATTTCCTTGTCTCCGTAATATCCACACGGGCATGGGTTCATCGCAGCTATTAACTGAAAATTTGCTGGAAATGTATGTGAACCTTTTGAACGTGATACGGTAACAACTCCGTCCTCAAGTGGCTCGCGGAGTGCTTCTAAGACATCTCTTCTGAACTCAGGTAACTCATCGAGAAAGAGCACACCGTTGTGTGCGAGTGTAACTTCGCCCGGTTTGATATTTGTACCACCACCGATTATAGCAACGGCACTTGATGTGTGATGTGGACTTCTGAATGGTCTTTTGGTTATAAGTGATGAGTTCAAAAGCCCAACGGCGCTGTATATCTTCGATGTTTCTATAATCTCTGTCTCATTCATAGGTGGTAAGATAGTTGGAAACCTTCGTGCAAACATAGTTTTACCTGTACCAGGTGGTCCAACCATTAAGAGGTTATGCCCACCTGCCGCCGCAATTTCAAATGCTCGCTTTGGAATTGTATGCCCTTTTATATCTGAGAAATCTTCATCGAATGTATAATTACTCTCAATGTTTATTTTTCCTTGATTCTGCGAAATTAATTTTTGTCCATCTTTAAGTGAAAGGATTGCTTGATGAAGAGTTGAGAATGCGATGAATTTTGAATTTGTTGCCGATGCTTCGTGAGCATTTTCTTGTGGAATTATGAATGTTTTATCACTGTTTTGAAATTCCAAAAGAATTGGTAAAACTCCACGTACTTTTCTTATTGTACCATCCAGCCCAAGTTCTCCAAGGACTATTCCATCAAAGGGTTGGATAAGCTTAGCTGCGCCGAGAATTCCAAGGGCAATCGCTAAATCAAGAAACGTACCTTCCTTTTTGATATCGCTTGGAGCTAAGTTGACAGTTATTAATCCGTCAGGTAATAAACTTCCGGAGTTTTTGAATGCGCTTATTATCCTTTGTTTACTTTCTTTAACCGCGGTATCTGGCAATCCAACGATGTTTATATCTCTTTTTACAGACCGTGTATTGATATCAACTTCTACGGTTACGAGCACTGGCGTTATACCAACTAACACCGCCGAGTTTGTACTAAAAAACATAAAAAGTCTATCCCCCTTGATTGACCGAAAAGCTATAATGAACTTTTCAGTATATCATAGGCTCTTTTGGCTATCCTTGCTGTTATACCCCAGATTATGTAATTCTTCCATTTATAAAATAGTACTTCGTATCGTCCTTTTCGCCATGGATAATTCTTACCGTTTGGTACTAATTCGTACGGAAAGTCATCGGGTGGTTGTAAAACCACGTCGATTGTCGATTTTTTAAAAGGCACAGCGAAAAATTCTATCGGCACAGTAAAGATTTCGGTAACTTCAGATTCATTTATATTCAAATTTAGTGTATCAACTTCCACAATGTACGAAAAAATGACTGTGTTGAAAGGTGTGATGATAGGTTCTATATCGGCAATCTTTCTTACGACATCTAAATTTGTCTCTTCTTTCAGTTCTCTAACAGCTGCATCATACGGAGACTCACCTTCTTCTATTTTTCCACCGGGAAACGATACTTCCAGTGGTTGAATCACGAAAGGTGAACGCACCTCAAAAATCATTTCACCATTGTAAACAGGTACGCAAACAGCATAATAATTGTATTCACCTAAGAATTTCACAACTTTGCCTCCAAAATTATTTTACAGCCGAATTCCAGTTAAATTGATTTGCATAAATGCTGTTCCAAAAACCGGTTGGATTGTCGTTCATATAGTAACTCCTAATCTCTTTTCCGAAAACGTAAAGATATCCATTACTAAGACCGATGTATTTTCCACCGGGTATGGTATCGTTAAAAACTATTTTCCTGGAGTCTTTGTCTACAACGTACAATTTACCACTATTTCCTAAGGCATACAAAAATTCTTTTCCCAGTACAGCATCTACTATCTGGTCGCTAATTGTTACAAATAAATTCTTACCTTTTATAATCTGAGTTTCTCTCTCAAGAGGTATGAATTGGTAATTTATTCCTACTTCGTCTATTAAAGTAAAACCAAGTTCTTGGGTAACGTAATGATTTTCATACAGAATGGGTAAATTCTTAACTTTGCCAACATACCCAGCAGTTGTTTTATCTCTCCAAAGATTTCCAAGACCATCGATTACATAAATCTTTCCAGCAAGTGAAATAGAAGGAGGTAAAACTGGATAAGATGCCGTCTTATATGAGCTTACTATCTTTGCACTTCTGATCTCGTCTCTTATAATATACAAAGTTCCATTATCCGTAACAACGTACAAATTGTAACCATCCCAAGCGGGTCCTTGAGAGATATCACTGTCGAGCTTGAGCTTCCAGTTTAAAGTACCATTTTCGTTAATTGCATAAACTGTATCATCCCAGGAAGTCACGTAAACGTTGTTACCAACGGTCACATGACCAACAACAACGAACCCTGTTTTGTAAGTCCAATCGATTTTACCAGAGGATATACTTATCACAGCACCTTTTAACAATGGTATGTAAAGTTTATCTCCCTTAATTGCTGGCTTTCCTGAAATTTGGTCGTTAATGATTACTTTCCACGCGAGTTCAAAGCGACTTAAGACTTTCGTTGTCGGTTTGGCTTCGACCGGTTTTATGATGCTTGTCTGTTCTTCTTTGCTCTCTGTAGATGGTTGTTGAGTTGTTTGGGTGTAAGATTCTGTTCCAATTGATTGCGTTGTGATTGTATCTTGACCAACTGAACTACCTGTGGTCTCGGTCTTTGTTGTTGTGGTTGAACCGGAAGGAATTGGTACGAGAGCCCTTACATCGAATTTTAATTCCTTTTGTGTAAGGTTAGCATTTATCATTAAGTTGCCGGAGTAAAGATTTACACCATCTGAAAAAAGTGGACCTTTGTATGGAAATGTTACACTCAGCCTTGACGCGCCTTTGTAAATGTAAATTTTCGAGCCATCACTAAATGCATGGTAATCTGAAAAGTAAGCGTAATCTTTGAATTGGGGGTACATTCTTTCTAATTTTAAGTATTGGGGATTCGATATGTTTATTAACAACGTCTGGGCACCGAAGGCTGCAAGATAATTTCCGCTCACTTTAAAGCTGTTCACAGGTGTTCCCAGCGACCATATTACCTTTCCTTCGTAGTAACACGTTACTTGCCCTTTTTCAATTCCGAGGACAAAGTCATCTTTCACATATATATTTTGCAAACCTGAACTAACTGTGGCAATAGCTGTTGCTGTATTATTCAAGATTCGATAGATCTTTGAACCTGATAAAACATAATTTAATCCAACGCGTTGGGCATTCTTAATGTCTATATTTGTTTTATTGTCGAACAACGGATATATGCCATCTTGTGTTATGTAATACCCATTTTTCCCATCGAAGAGCAAGTCGACAAAAGAACCGCTCTTAAATGGGTTCCCAACTTCGTCTACGATATTATCTTTTGTGAGTATAATTGCCCCAGAAAACAAGACTTCGAAGTAAAAAATAACTAAGAGTAAGGAAAATAAAGAAAATCTTTTCATACTTATGTTTCCTCCCCAGTTAGATGTTTGTTATTCTAAGCTTAGAGTTTGCTGATATGGTACACTTGAAGTATCAAGAATTTCAGATACATGCTTTCTAATATATTGTACACTTGCGGATGGTCTATTGATTGTCCGCCTCTGTAAAGCAACT
>CAZOAS010000101.1:4397-6309 GCA_964577745.1 uncultured Fervidobacterium sp. | reverse complement strand
TGACAAAAGTTTTGAGATACGAATGGCAATTCGATGGTTTTGTAATGACCGATTGGTTTGCTGGTGATGATGGAGCCAAGCAAATGGCAGCAGGTAACGATTTAATAATGCCAGGTAAGAGCCATCAAGTTTTAAAACACAGAAGAAATGAGATAGATGATATAACAAAAGCGCTTGAGAATGGAGAACTAACGGAGGAGGTACTCAATGAGAGAATCAGAAACATATTAAGAGTGCTTGTAAAAATGCCATCTTTCAAAAGATACAAGTACTCCAACAATCCAGATCTTGAGAAACACGCAAAGATATCTTATGAGGCAGGTTGCGAAGGTGTCGTGTTGCTTAAGAACAACGATGTATTACCTATATCTAAAGATACACCAATTGCGCTCTTTGGCACCGGTCAAATAGAAACCATAAGAGGTGGAACGGGAAGTGGTGAAACACATCCGATGTACACTATCAATTTCCTCGATGGAGTTGTTGAAAGAGGTCTTAATTTCGATAAAGAACTTGCGCAATTTTATAGAGCAAAAATAGAAGAGTTGCGAAACGGCGAGTACAGAATAACACGTGGACAGTGGAACGAAGAAATCAAACCGAAATTGCCAGAAAATCTCTTTATTGTTTCTCAATTGGAAGATATAGCCAAGCGAAACGATGTTGCAATAATCTTCATAACGAGGATATCAGGTGAAGGATACGATAGAAGAGCAGAAAAAGGAGATTACTACTTAACCGACGATGAATACGAATTGATTAAAAACGTATCTGAGACATTCCATAAATATGGTAAAAAATCACTTGTTGTACTCAACATCGGTTCTCCTATAGAAGTTGAAAGTTGGAAAGAGTTAACTGACGGAATATTACTGGTTTGGCAACCTGGTCAAGAAGCTGGAAGAATATTTGCCGATGTAATTTCAGGAAAGGTTAATCCATCAGGTAAATTAGCAACAACCTTCCCAAAAGATTACAACGACGTACCGTCAAGGTCGTTCCCTGGAGAGCCAAAGGAAAATCCTACAAGCGTTACATACGACGAAGGAATATACGTTGGATACAGATATTACGATACATTTAGAGTCGAGCCAAGTTTCGAATTTGGTTTCGGACTTTCGTACACCAAGTTTGAATACAGTAATTTGAACCTGTACAAAGATGGTTCTTCGATAGTTGTTTGTTTCGATGTCAAAAACGTTGGAAACGTCCCAGGAAAAGAGATAACACAACTTTACGTTCGAGCACCAAGGGTGAAAATAGATAAACCGTACCAAGAGCTTAAAGGATTCTTCAAGACAGACATGTTAGCGCCGGGAGAAGTGCAAAAAGTGAAGATAACAGTTCCAATTAGCGACCTTGCCTCTTTCGATGGTGAAAAATGGGTTATTGAAGAAGGTAGCTATGAGTTCAGAGTTGGCGCATCGTCAAGGGATATACGTCTGAAGGGATATTTGAATTTGTAAAATCTTGAAAGGAGAGAGAGGATGAAAACTAAATATTTTTCAGGTATTCTGAAGATTGCTTCAATCATCATTTTGTATCTTTTTTCATCATGCAACATATCGGAGGCGCTTGGTGTGAATACGATGAATATCAATGACCCAAAATGGAAATTAATCTGGTCAGACGAATTTGATGGTAAAGAACTTGATAAAAACAAATGGAGGTTTGATATAGGAAATAATAACGGTTGGGGTAACAACGAGCTCCAGTATTACACAGATGGCAAAAATGTTAAAATAGAAAATGGAATGCTCGTAATTGAAGCAAGAAGAGAAGATGTAAAAGACGGTAGTCGTACATACAATTACACATCTTCGAGGATAAAAACAGAAGGATTATTTTCAGTTCAGTACGGTAAAGTGGAAGCGAGGATAAAATTCCCATATGGGAAAGGACTGTGGCCCGC
>CAZOAS010000101.1:0-4297 GCA_964577745.1 uncultured Fervidobacterium sp. | reverse complement strand
TATCCAACGTTTGAAACACCATTCCCGGCAAGGATGTACGTAGATTATGTACGTGTGTATAAGCTTGAAAATGAGTGAGGAGTACGTTGGAAAATCAAGTTAAAAAGAGGTGGGAGTTGTGGCAAACATCCGTGAAGTGGCTAAACTTGCCAACGTTTCGATAGCCACCGTCTCACGAGTACTCAACGGAAGTGATAAGGTATCTCCTGAAACAAGAAAAAAGGTGCTCAGTGCTATGAAAAAGTTAGATTACAAACCTTCGTTCTCTTTTAAAGATAGTACAACTAAATTGTTGCACACGATTGGTGTGCTCATGCCGGATATCCGTGGTTACCATTACAGCGATATAGTTATGGCTATAGAAGAGTACGCTTATTCTAAGAATTTCGACATCATGCTTGCTCTTCCAAAATGGGAAATCGATATAGAAAAGCATGTACTTGACCAATATTTCCGCAGGAAAGTCGACGGTATTATACTGGGTGAATTATTCGCAGGTCAAAAGATGATAGAAAGATTCAAAAAAAGTGGTGTACCTATCGTCGTTATAGACTTTCGAGTTGATGAGATCGATTTCGATGTGGTCAACGTGGATAACGTAACCGGTGGTTATCTGGCTATGAAATATCTTTACGACCACGGACACAGAGATATATTGTTTATCCCTGGTCCTGAGTTATCTCCAGCAGCGCAAGACAGGGAAAAAGGTATTCGCAAGTTCCTCGATAAAATATCAAAGAAAGATGAAGTAAAGGTGTACCTTGGTGAACACCGTGGGTACAACTCCGAGCATGGATGGGTTAGTGTAACACAACATCTAAACAAATACGGATTGAACTTCACCGCAATATTTGCCGTAAACGATTGGGCGGCTCTTGGCGCAATAGATGCACTGAAAGATTACGGTATAAAGGTACCTGACGAAGTATCGATAATAGGTTTCGACGATGCACCGTTTGCACAATACACAAACCCGAGATTAACAACTGTGATGCAACCACGCTGGGAGATGGGCACAACCGCAGCACAACTTTTGATAGAACGTATCCTTGACAAACATCTCAGATTACCAAGAAACGTTATATTACCCACAAAAATAATCGAACGAGAATCTGTGAAAAAGATAATGTGATCATATGAAAACAAAACCATCCCCGGAAAGATTGTTTGATAGTCTCTGGGGATGGTTTATTTTTGCAAACATTTTAAAACCCATGTACTCCTTTTTGGCGTGCTTTGTGTTGGAGTATAACGTAACTCAAGTAACCAGCGATAATATAGAGAAAAGATATCACTGTGAAAATCATAAACTCACTTTTCAAATCAAAAATCGTTTTTGTACCCATCAGAAAATGTCTTGATAAATCTAAGCCCCACGTAAAAGGAAAGACGTACGAAACGTAACGTAAGAACTTCGGTAATACGGTCACTGGAAAGAACATCCCACCTATCAAAGGTGCAGCGTTTCCTACCAAGCTTACCAGTTCATCGGCGTCCTTTAAAAGTAACGTTAACCCAAAGAAAAGGAAGACAAATCCGAACGATGCAATAATGGAAATAACAAATGAACATATAAAAAGTAACAAGTTTAGTGGTTTTATTGTCAATAAATTGCTCAAAAGTGCAAGTATTAATATAGGTACAGATTCTATGGTTACTCTTGAAATGCCGAACACACTCCAAGATAGAATGTACTCAAGTCCGCTCACTGGTGTTAAGAAAATTTCTTCAAATTGTCCTATTCTCATGTAACGTCTCAATGTGAAGATTACTCCCCACAGAATTTCAACGTAATTCCAGTAGGCAGCACCAAGCGCAAGGTAACCGAAGATATTCGTTGTATTCGATGTCCCATAGAAAAACTTTACGATATTCGATTTACTACCAAGATAGTACAAGAATAATAA
Organism: uncultured Fervidobacterium sp.; assembly: GCA_964577745.1. Taxonomy (GTDB): domain Bacteria; phylum Thermotogota; class Thermotogae; order Thermotogales; family Fervidobacteriaceae; genus Fervidobacterium. Next base: position 2,390 of record CAZOAS010000101.1, on the reverse strand, counting down.
CGGAATTATTGTGAGCAATGGCACGAAGAACGAACCGTAAAAATCTATCTTGTACCTTTTAGCCGAAAGAAATTGTGCTTTAATCAAGTACAAACCTCTTACCATTCTTCCCATTCTCCTTTTTGCCTTATCAAGTGTTCTGCTTTTTTCAACATCGCAACACCGACAACAAGATACACTACACTAATGATACTCACTGTAAGTAAATTAAAGAAAAACTTCGTAACATCGTTGGAGTTTAAGATTACCCTTCCAGCTTCGATTAAATACGTTAATGGCAGTAAGTAACTTGCTATACGAATATAGAACGGGAAATTGCTAACAGGATTTACCATACCAGATAGAAGACCTATTCCGTACTGAATCGAATAATTTAAAGTTCCGATGCGTTTGTACAGAAGATTCAAACCAGCAAAAAATATCGAAAAGAAAGTAATATAAAGCCCACTCACAAGTAACAATAAAAAGAAATAGAACGATAAATAAATATCTATGCCAAGCAACCAAAAAAACAAGAGTGTGAAAAGTGTTATGTACAAATTCATAATGAATGTATCAATTGCTTTTGAAAATAAAAATGCAACTGTGGAAATCGGTGATAAAACAATTGTTACAAGTGTTCCTTCCATACGTTCTTCCGAAAAGCCATCACCAACACCGAAAAAGTATTGATTCAACCAATACCAAAGGAGTGTACCAATAAGTATGTTGTTTACTATATCTTGCTGAGTTGTTATCTTTGCACTGAAAACGTACGGTGCAATCATAAAAAATGGAGTGAGCGCCATATTTATCCAGACAAATTTGTACTTCCTACGCACTTTCAAGTCTTTCATCGCTAAGATAAACACACTTTTTAAAGTATCCAGCACGTTCTTCACCTTCATTCGTTTTCAGCATATTCGGAAGATTGCAAAAAGAGTTCAGAAAGCTGGTTGTAAACATCTTTACTTGCGAAAATATCACCGTACCTTGAAATAAGCTCAATTTTTCCATTTTTCAGAAGTACTATCTTTGCATCCTCACTCAAATTGTGCAGTATGTGACTTACCATAACGACAGTCACACCATCTTTGCTCGACTTTTCTAAAAAAGAATTAACCTGAATGACGGCGTTAACATCGAGACCATTCAAAATCTCATCTATGAAGAGAATCTTTGGTTGATGAATTAAAGCTTTACAAAGTAACAATTTCTTACGCATTCCAGTTGAATAATCTTCAACGAGCTTATCTTTGTCATCGTATAAACCAAAAAAGTTAAGTAACTCTTCGGCACGTTCTATTCGCTTCTTTTTTGGAACATTGTAAATTCCACCGAATATGTCAAGGTTTTCCCAAGCCGTTAGCTTCCAATATAAACTTCTTTCGTTAGCAAGCACAACACCGATATACCTTGCGAGTTTTTTCCAGTGCTTTTTTACGTCAAAACCTAAGATGTTCACTTCACCTTCATCTGGTAAAAGTAAACCTACCATGATTCGCAAAAGCGTACTCTTACCAGCGCCGTTTGGACCTACCAATACGGTGAATTCACCTTCTGAAATGTTCAAACTTACATTTTCAAGCACTCTTTGGTCTCCAAAGGATTTACTAACACCTTTCAATAAAACAAGACTCAAGGAACGATCACCCTTTCTTGATTTAATACATATAATTCAATTAAATCTGAACTATACAATGTTTCTAAAAATTCTTTCCAACAATCTTTCGGAGTTTGCTTTAAAAATGAGTTGTATTTACAGCCACCATCACAAATTGGAAGAAAAGTACAACTCATACAAGTTTTATCATGAGAAATGGATTCTAAGAAATTAGCATATTTTTTAATGAATATCTCTTCGTTAGACATTATCTCTTCGTAATTTGCGATTTTGAAATTACTTACTCCAATTCCAGAAATACAATTGTATACATCACCATTCGGAGCTAAGACAAGGTCGGATTCTTTTTTGTATGTGCAAGGCCAAACATTTAGAAAATCGATGATCCTAAAGCCAAAATTAATCACAGATTTGACTGCTTCAACGTATTTTTCGGCGTACTCTTTTTGACAAATATTGATTCCTTTTAATGATAATCCACCATTTTCTGGATTCGTTAATAAACCAATATTAAAAATAACCCTTTCTGATAATACTTTCACTCCGAATATCTCAACGAGCTCGTCTAGCATCTTCTTGTAATAAAAATTAGAGTTTGTCTCATCTAAAACGGTATGAATCACCACAGTTGAATTTGAATAACAAAATATTTTACTCATGTTATCCATTATTCTGTCCCAACTACTTGCCCCATCTTTTCGTGGACGTCTTGCATTATGGAGCTCTCTTGGACCATCTAATGTCAACTGAATAACTCCAAATTTTCTGTGGTTTAATATTGAAAACA
>CAZOAS010000100.1:0-6350 GCA_964577745.1 uncultured Fervidobacterium sp. | reverse complement strand
ATAAGCGCAATTAACGGCGAACTTATCACAAACCGCCTTCTAAAAGAAATAGGCAATTCATTAAGTCAAAAAGTACCTGATTTGTCAGGTAGGATTAGCTCTGACGAATTTGTATGTATTTTACTTGGTGCAAATAAGATGAAGGCAGAAGTTCAAAGAGAAGAGTGTGTCCAAAAGATAAAGGAAGTTATAGACAATTTTGGCAATGTTAAACTCGAATTTGAATGTTCCGTAATCGAATGGAATGGTGAAACACTCGGTGAGATAATTGAAAAATTATAAATCGAGGAGGGGATTAACTGTGAAGTTAAATTTAAAGTACGCAATTATAATCGTTTTACTTATCTTAGGTAGTATCAGTATATTGCTTTTGTTCTTGATTCCACAAGTTTCAAGTGTGATAAAAGACGTCGCATTAACAAGTTTCTTAAGCGAAGTAAAGTCATTTTCCAAAGTTGGAAATTACGATTTCTTATTCAAGGAGAAAAATTATTTCGGATATTATTACGTACTCGACAATAACGGAATAACTGTTTCACATACTGATCCAACAAAGATAGGTATCGATGCCAAAGGTGCCGTACCTGGACTTTTCGAGTATATGAGAGATAGAAAGGAAGGTATATATTCATACGTTTATCAAAATGTCAGAAGATACGTTGCTTTCGTTTTCGATGGAGAAAAATATCTTGCTCATGCTGCGACGGAAGATGAACTATTTTCTGGATTAAGAAAATTGCAAACGCTTATTCTAAGGCTATTCTTACCTATCGTAATATTGGCTTCACTTATTGCAGGTTACTTCTTTGGTGAAATGCTTGTTAGACCTACGAAGAGACAATATTTAGCCACAAATGATTTGCTAAAAAATGTATCAGACAACGTAGTTGCAACGGCTTCTTCAACTGCTGAAATTAAATCAATGGCGCAAAATACTGAACTGGCATCTTTGGAACTTGATAAAGCCGTTGAGGAATTTGCCACATATTCCGAAGAAAGTAGAGCGGAAATCGAAAGTACTTTGGATAGAATGAAAGACTTCACCAACACAATCGAAGAAATAACGCATTCAGTCACAGAACTCACAAGTTTGATAGAATCAATAACAGGATTCGCCGAACGAATCACAGAAATTTCAGATAACATCACCGTACTTGCAATCAACGCATCTATTGAAACAAGCAAAGAAACAATTGACAGAGAAGGACTCTCCAGAATTGCTGAAATGATTATGGAATTATCCAATTCAACACGTTCACTCGCCAAAGAATCGAAAAATTCTTTAAAAGACGTTGAAAAAGTTGTTGCTTCAACTGTGCTTGTAACTGAAAAGATTTCCAAAGACTTGCGCCAAGTAAGAGAATCGCTTGGCTTAATTAGTCAAGTAGCACATGCTTCGACACAAAATACCGAAAGATTATCAAAAATCTCAAGAACAACACACGAATCTGTCGAACAACTCTATGCGGGAATCGAACAAATTGAAGAAGCAGTTAATGGTATTAAAACAGAGATAGAGAGATTTTCAGAGATGTTCAAGGGGATTAAATTTTAGTCAAAATTTTAAATTGCGTGGTGATGGTAAATGGAAGGTTTCAACTTTTTTGAATATTCACCTTTGTATAGACAAATGATGATACTCCAAGCGTTATCGGAAGGATTAACATCGCATAGTGAAATTGCTCTTAAAGCAGGTATCGTTCCTTCACTTGTAAATAAATACCTGAAATCTTTTTTAGCCGATGGTTTGGTTAAGAAAGAAGAAGGAAAGTATAAATTGACTCCACAAGGAGTCGTAAAACTGAACTATTTGCGCTTAGCCTATCTTTCCGAAATCGCGCAATTATACAAAGATATAGAAATAAGATTTCAAGACGTATTCCTGAAATTAGTTGGTAAAAGGGATATATGTATATACGGTGCGGGAGTCGTTGGAAAGATGCTATTTGGACTTATCGCAAACAAAGAAAAATTTAACATAGTTGCTTTTCTTGATGAAGATGAAAAAAAGATAAACACTAAGATAGAAGGCTTACCCGTCTTGCCGTTGAATACAAAATTAAACGTGGATGCGGTGATTGTTGCCTCTTTTAAAAATGCAGAAATTATGGCAAAAAAGGCTTTAGAATATAGTTTTAGAAACGTTTACGCCGTGGATTTTATTGGTGAGAAACTGAGGCTTATCTGGAAGGGCTAACATTGTAAATTTTAAAGAGGTGAACTGATATGAAGATAAGAAACATCATCGGTAGATTCTTTCCGAGTGTCATAGTAATTGTTGTTGCCCTATCAATAATCTTAGGTCTTGTTATTCAAAGACTATCGCTCAGCGTTTGGATGGATTTCGTAGAAAGAGAACTTGAGAGTGATTTTAAATTCAAGGTAATTTCCGAACAAGAAAAAGCAAAGATAGTTGTTGATACACTTTTGAAAGATAAAAACATTGTAGAAGCTTTTGAAAGCAAAAACAGACAAAAACTTATAGAACTTGTTATGCCTTACTTTGAGATTTATAAGGATGCTGGTTTTTACCAGATTCACTTTCATGACGAGAACTTGAAGTCGTTTCTGCGCACATCAAATTTAGAAAAATATGGTGATGATTTAAGCTCTTTCAGAAAAGACGTTGTATATGTAAGAGAAAATAAAAAGCCTGTCTATTCAATGAATGTAGGAGTTATGGGACCTATGATCAGATACGTTGCTCCTGTCATAGTGAATGAAAAATATGTGGGAAGTATTGAAGCAAATGTAAAGCTCGAAAAGAATTTTGCTCAAAAATTTTCTGGAGATGTTATTCTGAAAGTATTCTTCGATGAAAAAGGTAACAGGATAGATTCATTATTAAAATCGAATGAGAAGATAGAAGATTTCACAAATCTTTTCAATGAGCAAAAAATCTTACAAGGTAAAGTTGACCGATTTGTTAGAGGTAAGTTTGTTTATATATCCTTCCCAATAAAAGATTACGAAGGAAAAGTCTTTAGTGCTTTTTATAGAAAAATAGACGCAAGTGAGATTGCCAATTACACAATATCAAGTGTTATCCTTCAATTATCTGTAGTCATCTTGTTGCTCATCATTGTAATGTTAATTTCCATAAGAACTAACAAAACTTTTGAGAAGCGCATTGGACATCTTTTGAATGAAGTGAGTAAACTTGCAAATGGAAACTTTGAGTTGGAACTTGATATTAACGGCGATGATGAGATATCTTTCATCAGCAAAAGTTTCTTAAGTGCGGTCGAAAAGTTAAAGGCAATCCTACAAGAAATTACTCAAGTTACAACAGAAACTGTTAAAGGTGTAAGTAACCTATCATCAATCACTGAAAATACTATTTCTGCTGTTTCATCTATTTCAGAAATAAAATCCTTAGGTGAAAACACAGAAAAAGCATCTGTAGAACTTGATAAATCTGTTGAAGAGTTCGCTGCATACCTTGAAGAAAGCAGGGCAGAAATAGAGATGACTTTACAAAAAATAAAGGATTTCACTGATACAATCGAAGAAATTACTAAATCGAATTCGAATTTAATTAATCTTGTGGAAGTACTGACAAACCTGGCTGAAAAAATAACGGAAATAGCTGATAATATAACGGTTCTGGCGATTAATGCATCGATAGAAACGAGTAAACAAAATATAGACAGAGATGGACTCTCAAGAATAGCTGAAATGATTATGGAACTATCTAACTCATCACGAACCTTAGCAAAAGAATCTAAGGTATCTTTAAATAATATAGAAAAAACCGTAACTTCCACTATCCTTGTAACAGAAAAAATCGGTAAAGATTTATCAGATGTGAGGGAATCTATGAATGTAATCGGTGAAATAACAGAAGCATTCACAAGGAATGTCGACAAGTTAGTTAACATATCGAGGATGTCTCATAATTCTGTTGAAGAACTGTACGCTGGTGTTGAGCAACTCGAAGAAGCTATAATAAACATTAAAGAACAGATGGAGAAAATAACAAATGCTTTTAAAGAGGTTGCAGAAGCGTTTAAAAAGTTAAATGTTTAAAAACTCATTTCATTCTTGGAGGTAAGAACTTGGAGTACTTCGAAAAATTATTCCTAGGTGTCGATGAAGGTTTAAAAGAAGAATTTTTGAAAAGAAAAAAACTTCAAGAAGAGAATTTCAACGAAAATAAGGATAGTTTTTCTGAGATTTTCTGGGATATGTATCTGAATATCGCGGAAGTGCTCGACGAGAACAGTCCGTTGGAGCAAAAGTTCTTCATCAGAGCTGGTATTGTTGATCCCAGATATATGGTAAAAGAGGATATAGAGCGTATCAGAGAAATTTTGAAGATGGAAGAAGATGATACAATATATTACGCCGATGAATGGATAATTAAAGTAAAGAAGGGAAAAATTCCCCCTTCAACTTTTGAGGATGTTATCCAAGATAGTGCTCAAGAGCGTACGTTCGATACAACATGGATTCAAAAAGAATACGAAAGAAGAATTTTCGAAAGAACAGTTGAAGAGGAAAAACTTAGAGACCTTGTCAAAGGAGTGCAAGGCAAAGGACCTTATTCAAAAGGTGTGTACGCTATATTCGATGAGATAATAAAATCCATAGGTAAGTTAAGAAAAATAGACAACGATGTCAAGACGTTAAAAGAAACCCTTGATAGAGCTCTTGAACAGCAAAGAGCAAATCCGGTGAGAAAATCAGGTGAGAAACAATTCACAGAGCACCTCGTTGTACGACAGATGGTAAAGAAAGTCATTGGAAAAGTCGGAATACAATACCCGGCTTTGACATCAAATTATCTAAGAGATATAAATAAATTACTTTCAAAACAGTACGTAAAGTCTCTTCTTGAAAGATTCAAAAAAATCGACCCAAAGATATTCAACAGAAGTATAAAAGGAACAGAAGTGTTCATGCCACCGTATATAATTCTCGTACCTGGATACGGTGAAAATGGTTTTTGTTGGGAACCTGTCGAAGGTCTAAATATATACGGTAGAGGTAGAATTGTAATTCCACTATTCTCAAGAAAAGGCGATGAACCGTTCTATCAAGCGTTTGGTGAGTACCGATGGAAGTTGGAAAAAGAATTGTCTTTCGGAAGATGGATGGAAGAAGGATTAACGGGAGAATATTACAGATACCTTGAAGATAACAAACTCAAAGGTAATCCGGCTGAGTATTTCGTCAAAGATTACGTACTGTGGGTAACAAAAGAGGTAAGTGGTGTGCAAAAATTGGAAAAACCTATACGTGAACTCTTCTGGCGATACATTCCATTTGATGATTCAATAAAAGAACATCTTTCGAAATTAAGTTATATTTATCAGCAACTTTGGGAAAAGGATTTGAGAAAAAGGCAGAGGGAAAATCTGTAAAGGGGGAGAAGGTGTGAAAAAAACAAAGATTATACTTTTGCTTATCATCTCTATAGCCGTTGCTATAGGGCTATTTTTCTTTTTACGTGAAGTTTTCTCAGGAAGACTCATAGTCAGAGAGTATCTATTCCAGATAGGAAGATTTCAACTGAGATTTTACAGTCTCTGTATAGCAACTGGTATATTGACATCGTACGTGCTTGCAAGAAAGCGACTCAAAAATTATCCGATTAAACCAGAAGACCTTGATGAGGGATTATTTTGGGGGATTATCTCTGGAATTGTAGGTGCACGTCTTTATTATGTTGTTTTCAACTGGTCGTATTATTCAAAGTACCCATCGGAGATATGGAAAGTATGGCATGGTGGACTAGCAATCCACGGTGGTATATTTGGTGCGTTGTTGATGATATTTGTTTATTCAAGAATAAAAAAATACTTCTCTTTTGTCCACGCAACAGACTTATTCACATCGGTCTTACCCTTAGGGCAAGCTATTGGCAGATGGGGAAATTTCTTTAACTATGAAGCTTACGGTAAACCAACAAATTTACCTTGGAAGATGTTCGTACCGCCTGAAAAAAGAATGCCGGGGTTTGATATGGATGCATTCTTCCATCCAACGTTCTTGTACGAAAGTCTATGGGATTTATCGATTTTCATATTCTTATACTTTTTCGTCGAAAAGAAAAAACGAACCTATGGCGAAACTACAGCATTGTATCTAATATTGTATTCAATAGGTAGGTTCATGATAGAATCGCTGAGACTTGATAGTTTAATGGCTGGCGAAATGAGAGCAGCACAGGTTGTAAGCCTTGTATTAATTGGTATAGGTGCATCGTGGTATGGTTTTATAATCGGAAAATCACATAAACCCAAAGAGAAAGAAAAAAATTAAACGAAATGAAAAACCTGTGAGTCTAAATATAGCGAAGCATTCTGGAAAAAATATTTTCACTTTTCCGACTTCGGACTCCGGTT
>CAZOAS010000099.1:0-6360 GCA_964577745.1 uncultured Fervidobacterium sp. | reverse complement strand
CAACTAACTCACGTAAATCTACTTGAGTGTAATCGAAATACCTTGTAAGAAAAATTTCCTGAGTATAAGGAAAATTATAAGCATAGGGAGTGTTTGGATAACCGCACCAGCTAAAACTGGACCAACGTAACCAGCGTACTCATGGTTAAAACTTGCTAATAGAACAGAAAGTGGCATTTTGTTGTAATCTCGCACAACCATAAGTGGCCACATAAAATTATCCCATGTCCCAATGAATGTGAAAAGCCCCACAATCGAAGCTGTTGAATAAGCCAGAGGCAACATAATCTTGAAAACAATCCATAGCTCGTTAGCACCATCGATTCTAGCAGCTTCAATGTAATCTTTTGGAATCCCCTTAAATGCCTGAGCAAACATGAAGGTTCCCCAAGCACTAATCAACGATGGTACAATGAGAGCCTTGTAAGTGTTAAGCCACCCAAGATTACGAATAAGTATGAACATAGGAATAATGAACATGAATCCGGGAAAGAGCATCTGATACAAAATAAAATTGAAAATTGCTTTGCCAAGCCGAAACTCAATCTTGGAAATAACGTAACCAAGGATAGCAGATGTAACGATAACAGAGGCTGTTACAGTTACAGTTACAAACAAGCTATTCATAAAAGCACGTACAAATGGTCTATGCAACCTCTCAGATGCTTGGAGAATGAACTTATAATGTTCTAAGGTCAGCCTTTTTGGCCAAAAGCGTGTATATATATCCTCAACCGGTTTAAAAGAAGAAAGTACTAACCATATGTACGGGTAAATCCACAAAATTGCAAGTGCAAGCATTACGAAGGTTATAATATAAGAGGCGATCTTTTCCCTTTTCATACAAATACCACTTCCTTTTCAAAGAATTTTCTAATGAGCATTACCAGTCCATAACTAAGACCAGCCGTAACTATAGCAATTGTTGTTGCATAAGATGGGTTTATTCTCTTAAACGCCGTGTCGTACATATAAACCATAAAGGTGAGGGTTCTGTACATTGGTCCACCACCAGTTATGAGATACGGCTCAGTAAAAATACCGAAAGTCAAAGTCGTTGCAAGAATGGTTACAGTAATCAGGGATGGATTTAAAAGGGGCAAAGTTATTTTCCAGAATATTACACTCTTCGTAGCTCCGTCCAATTGTGCAGCTTCATAAATCGAATTAGGAATACTTAATAACCCGGCGTACAGTATCAAACCGTAATATCCGATAAATTTCCAAGTTATAATAAGACATATCGAAAAAACTGCAAGCTCCGGATTACTGAACCATGGGACTGTAAAGCCAAACGTTTCTTCAAGAAAACGGTTTACTGGACCGTTTACCGAAAAAAGATTTGAAAAAAGCAAAGAATATGCGACACCTGACGAAACGTTCGCAAGCAGGAAACTAAGCATAATAAATGTTCGACCAAATTTTACCTTTGTCAGTAATAAGGCAAAAACAAGTGAAGCAACGAGTACCATAGGAATTAAAAAAGCGAGAAAATTAAGTGTGTTGAGCACTATTCTCCAGAACATTAAATCACTAAATATTGTGATGAAATTTCCAAAACCGTTAAATTTTGGAGAAGAAAAGTAATTCCACTTAGTGAATGTGAGTACCAACATCCAGATGAAAGGATAACCCCAAAAAACAGCGGTGTAAGCAATGTAAGGAATGAGCGACGAATAGCCAAAAGCTCGTTCTTTCCAACCTAACCGTCTATGCATATTCTCACCTCAATTCTCGTTTCGATGCTTATGAAAAACTTAAGAGCACTTGGATGCGTAAAATTTAACAACGTCTTTTAAATTTGGGATTTACAAAAATACACGGGTGGTGGAGACCACCCGTAGATCTTTGTGGCACAAATGAAACTTCTGTTAGAAAAGTAGCTTGTTGATTTCACTAACTGCTTTCTTGAGAATATCCAGAGGTTTACCTTTAAGATACATCAAAGGTTCTATAAGATGTGTTGTCATAGCTTGTTGAATATCGATCGTTTTATCAATAAGAGCAGGCGGGACGGCGTAAGGCACATTTTCTGCATAGGCTTTAAAGAACCGATCTGTCATGAATTTAGAAAATGCAGGGTTTGTAGCAAGATCTTCCCTCGCAGGAGGCATCTTTGTTTTCTCAATCCAGAGAACATCGTTCTGAACATTCGAGAACACCCAATTGAGGAACTCGAACACAGCCTTTGGGTTTTTGCATGAGCTGTAAATAACGATACCTTTACTGTCAGCAAACGTGTAAACTGGTTTGTCTTTCGGATAATCACTTGGCACAGGTGGGGGTGTGATAACGACATTGGGCATTACGTTTGGGAATGTTTGAAGCGCCCAGTTGATTTCCCAAGGACCAGTAACCTTGGCCATTATAACACCTTTATAGAACGGGTTATCACCAAGTTCAACAGCTGTGTACTTGTTCTGGAACATGCTGTAAATAAAGTTTACAACTTTCTCACCTGAAGTGTCGCCGAAATTTACCTTGCGTTTTGCTGGATCAATGTAACTATTGCCACCGCTTGCCGCATAATAGAATGTTATGAAATCAAACCACCTGTCCCACCAATTTCTACCCGCAATAACTTGCATAGTAAATTTCTTCTTACCATCAGCAAATTTTTTGCTTAACTCATAAATCTCCTCATAAGTTCTGGGTGGATTATTGTAACCAACTTGCTTCAGGAGATCACTTCGCCACCAAAAGAGCATCGGATTTGAATAAATAGGTAAGACATAGTGTTTGCCCTTGATTTTCCATTTTTCAATGATATTCTTCATCTTTCTTGTTTCAACTAATTTCTGAAAATCGGCACCGAAGTTATCAAAAGGAACAATAGCTCCGATATCTGCAAGCTGTGCTGCAAAACCACTAAAGATATTTTCACTAAAGTCTGGGGCGTTTCCGGATGCAATAGCTGTTAGAATAGCTTCCTCAGAACTACCAGCAGCTGGAATAGTTTGAATCTCAATCTGGATATCCTTTCTTTGCTGATTCCACTGGCTTACGACTGTTTTCCAAAACTCCTCTTGCAGAGGGTTGGGCGCCGTCCAGAAAGTCAACTTCACTTGTCCAAACAGTACAATGCCGATAATCACCGCTAATAATACTATCAGTTTTTTCATAAAAACCACCTCCCCTTGAAAGTTGCGGGTTATATAAAATTTAACCCGCATATGACGTATGTAAGCATTTGTATTGCTTGCATGTATGAATGTTGGAGTGATTTTGCTGAAATCTTTTTACAGATTTAAGTTTACAAATCTTCACAGCCTTAAGGACTTATCTCTTGACAGGGTACTGGAGAATTGTTATATCTAAACTAATGAATAGTATGATGTTTAGCGCAACTGGTGTATATCATTATAAACTTCTCCTTGAAACAACGAAATATCAAAGAAAAATTTAATACTTGAGATAGTTCCGTTGCGAAGATTCTTCATACCATACGATACGTTGAAATTCTTTATATGCGCATGAAATTGAATTTTAGAGCATTAAGATCCTTAAAACTATTGTTGTTATCAAAACATCGGATATTTTGACGAATTCCTAATTTGGAACCACATAAACTATTATTACTCGTCACCAAAAGAACTTGCGTTATTCTTAGGATTTATTATGTAAAACTATAAGTAAGCGATTACATCCTCTTAAATAATATTATAGACGATACTTATAAAACTCCAAATTGAGATTGGCACGAGAAAAATTGAAAAAAAAGCTACAAAGTTATGAAATCCAATAACTTTAGCCAATAAAGAAAGATGAATGCAATTTTTCCGTATTTTTAGGGTCCACAAAGGACGATTTAAAAATAGCTTATTTGTATATATGTAAGCGTTTTCTTTTGAGATGTGCACAAAAAGGAATTCTGGTGGTTTTAGATTATGAGGAAAATTATTTAACTTTTGTCTTTTAAGTTTTACAGTGTTTTTTTTAGTTGGTTAGACATATCATCGACCTTAATCAAGTTATGACAACCCTGATGAGAAATAAAAGACTGTTCTGAACATACCGGGAAAACATATAGTAGTAAGTTCTATAGTCCCAAACTGATAGCTAAATTGGATCAAAAAGATTTTAATCTAATCTTCGCACCAAGATGCGCAGATTTTTTGCAATATGCTAACAAACTGACTTTAATCTTAACGGGCTTGCCAACACTTTTGCTCCTACTTTCCTTATGGCATCTGATAGAGTTTTTGATTATTCTGTTTGCCAATATCAATGCTTCTTATCCCTGCGTTTGGTTGAGCTATAACTATCGTTTCTATTCCATTAGTTAAGCAATATTCACCAACTTTCTTTAATACTTTGTGCACAAAATCGCTGATATAGTTCCTTTGTATAACTTGTGCAACCTCTCAGAAGTATTTAGTTTGTGTCTATAAAGTATAGGTGTTAACTTTGCTGTGGCCTTGTTGATTGAACTTGGACAGGTACATCTTACCATCGATTATGAAACTATTTACTCTATCAACGTTCTTTCCAGACAACAGGAATTGGTGTGTTTATCAAAAGTATTCTTCCGAGCAATTTAAAGCTTTTCAATTGCAGTCTGAGCATTTTTAGAATGCAAATTAAGTGCAAAGCTATAAGCTTTTGGTTAAGCCCGTAGATAGAAGTAACTACTTCTTAATTAGTGATCTTCCAAAGCTTTAAAGCAAAGTAAGTAAGATGAGCGAAGATGATGGCAACGGTTCTATCATTTTTACGAAAAAAGTTTACTCCAAAGCATTTGTTAAGTAATGATACAAAAGCAACAACACGCTCTAACAAGTGGTAAAACAACTGTATCACACGAAGATTAGTCAGCTGAGCTAAAGCATTCGCAAAGACCATACAAGAGGGCGTTAAGTCACGAAGAAGCTCTTGAAATAATAACAAAAGGGGACGGTAGAACTCGTCCCGAACATTTTGATCCTGTATTATTGAAAATCTTTGTTGAGAATAGCGATTATATAAAAAACCTGTGGGATGAACTAAACACTTACAATATGAAGGCGTCGTAAGTTATTTATTTCTTAATTCATTGACCAAGCTTTCTAGTGTTGAAAGTCTTCCACCGATGCGTCTTAGTTCTTCTGCTAATTTTGCCACGGCATCGTAAAGTTTGATTATGTCTACATCTTGAACCTTTGTCTTTTCAACGATTTCACTAAGACGTTTTGAAACGTCCGTAAGTTCATCTTTTAGTGGTGATATCATTTCTTCAACCTCTTCAGCGGAAACTTTTGTAGTTGTAACTTCGTATATCATATTTGTATATTCTTCAAGTAGTTCAAGTCTAACATTGAATCCTCCCACCAATTCTGATTTCAATCCTTCCGAAATTTCATTTATTCTGTTTTCTAACTGCTGAACAAGTGAAATGTCAGCCTTAGAGGCAAGTATATCGTATATATTCACTACGTCTTGATCGTGTAAATTCAACCTCAGTGCGAGTTCTTCCAGTTGCGCTTTTACTTCTTCGGAATATACAATTCTTTCCGATAATTCTGTAAGCGCTGTAACTTCTTTTGAGAGCGTTCCAAGTGTTTCGTATATCTTCAGTATATCGCTATCGTGGATTTCAAAGATAACTTTTAAATTCTGAAGTTGTTTTTCCATGTCTTCTTGTGATTTTAAAATCGATTGTATAAATTCCTCTTCTATACTTTTAACCAATTGTTGGAGTTCGGGAATGTAGCCAAGAGTTTCAAATATTTTTTGTATATCACCATCGTGGATATCTATCGTTACCATCAACTCGTCTACACGCTTCGTAAGTTCGTCCGCTATGTCTGACATATCAGTGAGGAGTTCTCCTCTTAAACTCTCTATTAATAATTCAATGTATGAATTTGTTCGCTCTTCGATTGCACTAATCTGATTTGAGAGACTCTTGACAATATCGGAGAGCTCTTTAAATTCTTCGTATGAAACTCTGCTTTCCGCTATTTCATAGAGTAAGTTTAAGTTTTCTTCCAGTTCTTTCAGTTTTTCATAGACCTCTGGATTTAACACATCCATTTTCGTTGGTAAGTTAAGCTGGAGTGAAGTGTCGACTGTTAAATCTCTGGCATCAAGAATATCACATCCACATTCTTCATCATGTACGTGTTCGCCTTCAGCAAATGTCACTATAAAGCCTATCAATATCATGAACACAGTCAGAAACTTTCTTATGTTTTTCATACTCACGTTCCCCCTTTCATTTTATGAGATGTTTGATTTCAATTTCGATTATACACCAAAAAGTGTAAAAATTTGCAATGCTTTTTAAAAAAATATCCCGACTGTTCAGTCGGGATATTTTTGTTAGCTTTTTTGAGCTCAGTATATAAATCCAATTTTCTCTTTTGGTAAATCTGTTTTTGG
>CAZOAS010000098.1:0-6367 GCA_964577745.1 uncultured Fervidobacterium sp. | reverse complement strand
AATACGGGGATGAAGTTTCCGTTTTGCGAGATTTCATCGAAGAGATTTTTTAACCAATGTTCAAACTCGCCAGCGTTGATTACTTTGTTTGTTCCATTTCTTTTTCCTTTGGGTTTTATCTTAAAGATATATGTTTGTGCTTCTCCAGATTCTTTTTTCACATACGAATAGCCGTAACTCTCTTTCTCTTTGTCTTTCTTTGTTGCAAACAGAATAAGATAGAAATCGACAGGTTCGTTTTTCAGGTATATATCGTTCTGTGAGTTTGAAATTACGTAATCGTACAATAACAATTGTTCAATTTGGGCGTTGTCAACTGAGCTTTTTGAGTATTTGTAATCGATTATCGCATACGCTGGTCTGTTTATTTGTGTTTTTTCGTCTTCAGCTGAGTAATTTTCTTGCACTCTGTCTATTCTATCCACACGGGTTATTATCGTGTATTTTCCAAGAGTTGTTCTGAATTCTTTTTCCAATGCAATTGTATTTGCTGATATTAGTTGCACCACACCTTTCTTATTTGAGTTTGCTGTAAATGATTTCGCACCAAGGTTTATTATCCTTCTTGATTGAACGAAATCTTGGAGTAATGGCATAAGTGATTTTGTGATTTCGTTTACCGTCATCTCTCTTGGTACGGAGTATTTCCATATACCTTCTGAAAATATCGCATTGTATTCTTCTTTCGCCCACTGTTTTATCTCTTCTTCTTTTACCTCAAATCCTATGGGGTTTTCAAAGAATCTTTTCAGTACTCTATGCACTATAAGACCATGGTTTATGGCTAATCTTTCGCTAAACCTTGTCGGTTTGCTAATTCCCGCTATCGATGAATAGTAAAATTGTAATGGACAACTTAGGTACGTTGATAATTTCGAATGGCTGAAGTCGATTATCTTCGTTTCACCAACGATGAAATCGGTTGGTTTTAATGTTAGTTTTTGTTCGGTGGAGTTTCTTAGTTTGTAGATTTTGTAGTCGATTTCTTTGAATATATCGTTTGGTGTAAACAATGCTTGTTCAAATTGTTTTGCGAATTCGGTTATATATTTAGAAGCAACTATCTCTTCACCTGTGTTTGTTGCACGCGGGTATATCAATTTGGCTTGGTTTGAAAAAACGATTGCCAGTATTGTTGTCCTTCTCTCGCTGTTTTCCAGTACGTCGTATATTGCCGAACGCTCGTTATTTGTTCTGTACAAAAGTGGGTTTATCTTGTTTATCGATGGATAATAATCGTCTGTAAATTCCAGAAAGAATTTGTACTTTTTGTTCATAAACCTTGCGGTTGATAAATCGATGATATCAACCACGTTTGCCGATTTGAATGTGTCTCTGTAACCACTTGCGTTCAATAGCACTTGGAAGAATTTGAATATCTTATCCCAACTTTTGAGTTCTTTTACCACGTTGCTCTCTTTTAGTTTCTTCACGTACGTTTCTAATCTGTTCAGCACTTCGATGAATTTGGAAAATGCGTTTAATTCTTTTCCGATACTTCTGATGGCACCAGTTGGTGTTGATGTGTCCAGTTTATCGAAAAGATGAGAGAATTTAGAAATCGATGATTTTATAAACCCCCTGTACCATTCAAAGAAATCCACTTCGTTTTTCCTGTTTTCGTGTATATCATCGAGTATCTTGAATACACTTTCCATTATCGACCTGAAATTTTTCAGTTTTTCAAGGCGCTCTTTACGGATGGTTAAAACATCTATCTCTTGATCCTCTTCGTCTGATTCATCGTAGATATCCTCTTTCAATTTTTCTTTCAAGAACGCTATATCTCTATCAAGATTTTCAAAGTACGCTTGATTTCTCTTTTCTTTGTCTTTCATCTCCGTGGGCGTGAGGTTTATCGAAAAGTAATTGTATTCTTTGAACAGTTGTTCTATCTCATCCATTGTGAGCGTTCTTTCAGGGATGAGTGGTGATTCTATTAAAGCGAGCAAGTCTTCGCTTTTGTAATTATTCTCTATCGTTACCAACGGCTGGAGTAATATTTTGACTATTTGACTATCGACAAGTGCGTTTTTGCCACTGTATCTGTAAGGGATTTTCGCTTCTTCGAATTCTTCCATAACTCTCAACGCTATTGATTGATTTGGTACAACGATACCTATATCCTCCGGTTGTGTTCCTTCAATGAGTAATCTCTTTACTTCTTTTACAACATATTGATATTGAAAGTATGTATTTTCAGTATCAACTCTGAATATATTCTTCTTATCGAATAGTCTTTTAGTTGATATATGTGTTTCTGGACAGAGTGAATAATCGAATTGAAAACCAGAGTTTTTCAGAAATTCATAGATTTCTTCGATTGGTTGAAAGGCGCTATCTTCTATCTTTTGCCATGCAAAGAAGATTACGTTTTCGCTTTTCTCAATTAATTCTTTCAAAGCTTTTTGTATCAACGGTGGGATATCGAAAAATCCGCTGAGTACAAGATATTTTCTTTGTCGTTCAACATGCTTTGCATTATTTACATACCAATTGTATATACTGACTGGGTCGTAAACGGTCTTTGATTGTAATTGTTTTGCCACATCTTTCATATTGTTCAGTACATCTCTTATTATCTGTGCGAATATACTCTCATCTTTCATGATACTTTCAACGAGTGCATACTGTTCGGAGGTCTTTATCTCTTCTCCGTACAATTCCAATTCCCAAAGTTTTTCGAATATCTCCACGATGTATTGTACGATGGTGTTTGATTTTGAGAGCGTTCTTAAGAGCAAGAGCCTTTGGCTATCTATCTTTTCTTCGTTCCTTTTCGCTTCATCGTACAACTCATCGATGATTTTTGAGATGTAAATTGTGTAAAAATCCCTATCAAGCACTTCTGCATCGTAATTACTTTGCAACAACAACTCTGTTATATACTGGTTTATAACCAAAAACGCATTTCTATTTAACGTCTTCCCGATATTCTGAGCCACTCTATCGGCAATTTGACGTGTATAAAAACCCGTTGGACCTATGAAGAGAAAATCAAACGGATTTTCCGCATACAATTGTTCAACTTGAGATGCGATTAAATCAAAGTGTGTACCATCTATAGGTACTATGTAAGCTTTTTTTGTCATACATTGCTCACCTCGAGTGATTCGAAGAGCTTGATTCTTTTGATAATCTCTTGCTCGAAATCTTCATCTGGTTTTTCCACTCTAACAACCCAACCTGTCTTTGTACTCACAAGATATCCACATTCGACGTGCCCAAAATCTTTCAGAAGATGCATGTAAAATTGTATTTGGAATTTATACTTTTCAAGCTCTGGTGAGCCTTCTTTCAAATACATCGATTTGAAATCGACAACGTAAATTTTTCCATCTTTGAAGAATACTTTATCTGGTACTCCGAACAATACATACCTTCGCCCATCAATTTGAAAATGCTTTGCAAGTCGCCATTCTGAAAGGATTTTATCGCTTTCAAATAACTTTTTTAGTATCTCTGCTTTTAATATTCCCTGAGGAACTTGCCCTGTTTGAACAAGGTATTCAAGTTGATTGTATTCATTTGCACTCATCAATTTTCTGTGTATTTGTTTACCTTCCAATACTTCAGGTGATGTCTCCAGTAATCTTGCCAGTCTATCGGAAGTTTTCGATGTGGATGTTCTAACTTCTTGGATTTCTTCACCGAATTCTTCAGATATCTCGCTGATACTTTCCACATCACTCTTTTCATCGACGATGTTGTAAAGCAACGTTGGTGATACGTAACGTTTGTACGCCAAAGAAGAATAATCACCAATTTGCTTTTTCACCAGTTCTTCATCGATAGCGATTTGCTCCTGGAACGAACGCTGTTCTTTTTCTTCCAATTCTGATTCGATTCTCTCAAGTAATTGTCTATCAATGCTTATCGCTATACCATGATTACTCACATTTATCGGCGCTCTTTCAAAAACTTTCTTAGCAGTAGCTGAGCTTTTATTGTTACTATCCGGTATTGTGACAACGAACAATATCTCCTTTGCACGTGTTACAGCAACGTACATTTTTCTAAGAAGCTCTGTTTCATCGAATACAACTTCCGCTTCCAGTTCTTTTATTAGCTCTTTGTACTCCTCACTCGTGGTATCAATTTCACCTTTGAATTTCTCTAAGAACCGCTTTATATGTATATACCTTCCATCTCCACTCTCGTCTGAAGGAAACATCACACTTTCTTCATCTTGTTCTGATACGTTATTTCCAACAAGAAAGACGATATTGAACTCAAGACCTTTTGAGGCATGTACGGTCATCATCCTTACCACGTCGTTTTCTTCGGATACTTCCGAAGCTTCCGTTTCTTGCAAATCGGAAATCTTCTCAAATAACCTTGTCAATTCAAGGAAAGAACTGGCTTGCTGATTGAACTCAGCCGATTGGTCTATCAACTTCTTAACGTTCTTTAATTTCTGGTCTGCACCTTCGAATTTGGCAAGTTTATTCAGATAATTACTCTCTTTTATGAAATTCTTCAACACCTCAGCTGGTCGCAAGAAGTATTTCAGTTCATCGTATTTCTGTATGAGTGCTATCATCTCTGAAACATACGTTGGTAAAAACCCTTCATCTGAGAGCTCCTTTGCCGCTTGGAAGAGAGAATACGTACCTGTTTTCTCTTTCAATTCTTTTGCTTTCATGACTATACGATGGAATATCTTGAATTTATCAAAAGATTGATTGATATTCACATCCTCAAAAAACGGAGTGAAGAAGAACTCCATGAAATTGTAATTACTATTTGGATTTTGAATAACATTCAAAGCACTAACAACCGCTCTAATTTCTGGTCGTTTGTAAAATCCACGACCTTTCACAACATACAATGGGATACCGAATCTTGCAAATACGTCTCTGTATACATTCTCAACACCACTGACTTTGTAAGAAAGCACAGTTATATCTTTGTACGTTATCTTCCTTTTTATTGGTTTTAAATTTCCACCATCTTTTTCAAAGAACGTCATCTCTTTACCTACAAGTTCACTGATAGCTTTGGCAACTAACAACGCCTCTGTTTCTATGGAGCCTTTAATCTTTTCTTGGATATTTAAATAAACAACTCTGTGAGAATTGTTAACACCCGTAAAGTCAAGCGTTGGGAGTACTTCGTTGTTACTTCCTTGGTTATTTGCACTAGATATATCTTCGTCAAGAAAGAACAATTTATCGTATAATTCTGGGAATTTGAGTTTGAATACTTCGTAATAGAAGACTTGTTTTTCATTATTTGTATCTTTCGAATTAACTATAGCTGGACTAAATATAGCTTGCTTGGAAACATAATTGAAGTAATCAACAAGCGCTTTATGAGAGCGGAAATTCGTTTGGAGCGACAAAATCTTGTATTTCTCAGGATTATCCTTTTGCTTTTTCTCAAATTCGTTCATCGTTTTGATAAAAACAGACACATCTGCACCACGGAATCTGTATATCGATTGTTTCCTATCGCCTACGTAAAAAACGTAATTCTCATCAGTATGCAACATCTCAAAGAGTGTTCTTTGCAAATCGTTTGTATCTTGGAATTCATCAACGATGATATATTTAAATCTGTCTTGATACTGTTTCCTTACATCTGGATTTTGAAAAAGAGTAATAACCTTCTCAAGCACGCCTTTAAAATCGTACTCAAAATTATCCAGCGTCTCAGCTTCGTAAAGTTCGGAAGCGATTAAACACATCGTTCTAAACACATGCAAAGATGCTCCAGCTTTTTGAAGTGAACGCAATAACTTTTCACTAATCTTTGAATAATTCAACTCCAAACGCCAATTCCTGACAACATCCGATATATAGTCTTTAACTGTATCGATACTTCCAACCTTCTCAAAAAGTTCCAAGATGGCATCTTTATTCTTCTTTAGTTCGTTCAAATAATTATCAAGCTTAACCTTTCTTTCCACAGGGAGTGTTGGACGAAACTTCACATCATTACCTTCGTACACTTGAAATGCTATCTCAATAGCGTACCTGGAGACGTTATCGATTATCTTCATCTGCTTAAGCTCACTGATAATTGTAAAGCTTGGATCAACACCCGCAAGGATATTCTGCTCAACTAAAATCCTTCGACACAAACTATCTATTGTGGAAATCACCGCACGTGACATATTAGAATACACACGTTGCCAATACGTATTTGTTCCAGATACGCCAGATTCAATCTTCTTTCGTACTTCAGACATAACCCTATCTTTCATCTCATTAGCTGCTTTGTTGGTAAACGTAACAGCCAAGATATTATCCACGATATCTGGCTTATTAAACTTCTCCCAATATTCAAGAATACCAAGGTAATAACTGGTGAGAGTGTAAGTCTTACCAGTACCAGCTGAGGCGGATATAAAATAATTACAATT
>CAZOAS010000097.1:0-6482 GCA_964577745.1 uncultured Fervidobacterium sp. | reverse complement strand
GAATATCACAATTACAGATACTACGTACTCGCTCAACCTGTTATAAGCGACGAAGAGTACGATAAGCTAATGAAAAGGTTGATAGAACTTGAAGAAAAATATCCTGAACTTAAAAGTCCAGATTCACCAACTCAAAGAGTTGGTGGTCAGCTTTTAGAGGGGTTTGAGAGTGTTGAGCATAGTGAACCTATGCTTAGTTTAGATAATACCTACAACGAAGCAGAAATTTTGAATTTTGATGAAAGAGTAAAAAAACTTGTTGGTCAGGTAGAATACGTTGCCGAGTTAAAGATAGATGGTGTATCTATAGCGCTAAGATACGAAAATGGAATTTTAAAGAGAGCCATAACACGTGGTGATGGTGTTAAAGGCGACGATGTTACAACAAACGTAAAGACGATAAAATCGATACCTCTCAGATTACCAGAGCCTTTGACTATTGAGGTACGTGGCGAAATTTTTATGCCTGTGCAGTATTTTGAACAGTTCAATCAACAAAGGGAGGAAGAAGGACTTCCGTCGTTTGCTAATCCGCGAAATGCAACCGCTGGGACGTTGCATCTTCTGGATCCGAGTGAAGTTTCTCAAAGAAAGCTCGACTCGTTTATTTATTACGTTGTGAAACCACAACTTTACGGTATTAAGACTCAATGGGAGGCGCTTAAGTTCTTAGAAAGTTTACACTTTAAAGTTAATCCTCACAGTAGGTTATGTGGTAATGTACACGATGTTATCAAATACTGGCAAGAATGGACTGAGAAAAGGAGAGAACTTGAATACTGGATAGATGGTGTTGTTGTTAAAGTAAACGATTTTGAAAAGCAAAACGAACTTGGATGGACTGCTAAATCTCCGCGCTGGGCTATCGCTTTTAAATTCCCAGCTCAGCAAGTAAAAACAAAGATACTGAACATCGTTTACCAAGTTGGAAGAACAGGTGTAATAACGCCCGTTGCCGAATTTGAACCTGTTGAATTGGAAGGAACTATTGTAAAGCGTGCTTCTTTACATAATTTTGATTACATACAAGAGAACGATATACGAATAGGCGATTATGTTTTCATAGAAAAAGCAGGTGGCATTATTCCACAAATATCGTATGTGATAACCGATTTAAGAACCGGTAATGAATCAGTTGTAAATCCACCCGATAGGTGTCCTGTGTGTGGTGGAGAAGTTGGTAAAGAATCTGGAGAATACGTAGCTTACAAATGTTTGAATCCGCACTGCCCTGCGAAACTTAAAAGACACCTCGAAGTCTTTGTATCAAGACAAGCACTCGATATACAAGGACTTGGTCCAAAGATAATCTCAAAAATTGTTGATGCTGGTTTGGTAAAAGATATAGCCGATATTTTTTATCTCACTATTTTTGACTTATCACAAATAAGTGGGCTTGGTCCCAAGATGATTTCAAATATATTGAGTGAAATTGATAAAGCAAAACAAGTGCCACTGGAAAGGTTACTCGTTGGACTTGGAATTCCAAATATTGGAGAAAAAACGGCGAAGGTCTTAGCAAAGAAATTCAAGACTATGGATACCCTTTCAAATGCAACTGTGGAAGAACTTCTAGAAATTGAAGGTATCGGCGAAGATATAGCTCAAAGTATTGTTAACTATTTTAAAGACCCAAAGACGAAAGAAATTATACAAAAGCTGAAAAAAGCGGGAGTAAATATGGAAACTTCCGAGACACAAGCGCAAAATATTCTCGATGGTCTTACTTTCTGTATCACAGGAACTCTTAAAGCATTCTCAAGAGAGGAAGCAAAAAAATTCGTAGAGTCTCTCGGTGGACATTTCACAGATAATTTAACAAAAAAGACAGATTATCTCGTTGTCGGTGAGAATCCTGGTAGCAAATTGGAGAAAGCTAATAAGTACGGTATAAAAATACTCACAGAAGAAGAATTTTTGAAAATGCTGGCTGAGAAGGGAGTAAATGTAGAAAAATGGACGCAAAAAAATACGCTATTTTAGCTTTTGGTGGTGTAGGATCCCGTTTCGGTTGGTCAAAGCCTAAGCAATTTTATCCTATTAAAGGCGAAAAGACAATTCTGGAATACCTTGTGGAAAAATTTTTATCGTTTAGCATTTTTGATGAAATTGTTGTACTCTCACCACCAACGTACATTGAGGAAACAAGCAAGGTTTTGTCCAAATTGAATTGCGAACCACACAAAGTGCATATACTTGCCGGTGGTGATACAAGAGAACACTCCGTATGGAACGGTATTTCGTTTTTGAAAAACAGAGCAAAAGAAGACGATATAGTCTTAATCCACGACGGCGCACGTCCACTTGTGAGTAAAGAGATAATAATTAGAAACATCGAACTTTGCAACATTTATGGTTCTGTTGTAACTGCAATTTCTTCGACAGATACTGTAAGTTATTCAGAGAATGGTTTAAAAATAGGTGAAATAGTTGAAAGAAGCAAAATATACATGCATCAGACACCACAAACATTTAGATTTGGCATAATTTATTCCGCCATGGAGAGCAATATTGAGAAGTTACATGTTTTTTCAGATGACGCTTCAATAGTGCTTGCTAGTGGTTACGAAGTTTACTATGCTAAGGGACACAGATTGAATCTCAAAGTAACAACGATGGAAGATTTAGATATATTAAAATACATCGTAGACAAAGGAGGAGATTTATCTGAATCTTAAAAAGATAATAATAAACATAATAATAGCGGTTGCAGTGGGACTTTCGATAGTAAATATAGTTGGTGTGTTCTTTGCAAAGCAAAATCCTTTTAAAGCTCTTTTGTCGTTTCCTGTTAAGGTAATTCCTCTGCTAATTCTAATACTTTTCGTGGATTATGTAATACATGCGTTAAGATTATTGATTGTTGTCAGAAGCATGGGCTACAAAATCACATTTTTTCAGGCTTTTGAGAATATATTTTTCAATATCTACTTTGCGTTTGTTACACCAATGCTTATCGGTGGACAACCATTCCAAATATACCACCTTTCAAAGATCGGAGTTTCAACATACGATGCGACAAATATAGCTATAAGTAGGATGTTTGTAGGAATTGTTATCGTTTTCGCCGTTGATATCATGTTTATTCGACAAGTGATAGGGATACTCAACGGTACCGTGGGACTAACTTTTGTGCTGCTTGGCTTTTTGGTAACTTTTGCTATAAGTCTTGCGGGATTTTTTGCATTCATAAACAAAAGATTTCTTTTTGGAATATTTAAATTCGTGAATAAGATAACCAAATCACAAAAACTCAAAAATAAAGAGAAAGCTGCTCTTGATTGGATAGATAAAATGAGTACATCGACAAAAACGTTATTTTTAAAAAATTACTGGGCACTTCTTCTTGATTTTGCACTTGGACTTATTGCATCGTTATTTATGCCTCTTGAGCTAAAATTGTGTATAGAAGCGATTTCTGGGACAAGTATTCCACTAAGTGTAATATGGGGAATTTTAATGATGTTAAATACTATCGTTTATTACATTCCTACACCAGGATCAAGCGGTGGTATCGAGGGATTTTATCAATTGGTCTTCTCACACCTCTACGATAACAAATCCGCAATGACCGGTATACTGATGCACAGGATTATAACATACTATCTTATCGTATTTCTTGGTACAATACTTATCTGGAAGTTTGCAAAACTTAGAGAAGATACTAATATTGCTAACGCTTCCCCTGAAAAAATGTCATAGGAGGTATGAAAAATATGGCATCTAAGGATTTATGGCTCATTTTGAGTGATTCGCACGATAATATACCAAAAGTAAAAAAAATCATGGATATAGCTATCGAAAGAGGTATTAGTAGAATAATACACCTTGGTGATATGGTCTCACCTTTCCTCGCTCCTTATCTGTTGGTGGAGAATATAGAATTCACTGGAATATTCGGTAACAACGACGGTGAAAAGCTGTTTTTGATGCAAAAATTCAAGAATAAAATCCACAATGGTCCGTATGAAAAGCAAATAGGTGATTACAGATTGTT
This sequence comes from uncultured Fervidobacterium sp., assembly GCA_964577745.1. GTDB lineage: Bacteria > Thermotogota > Thermotogae > Thermotogales > Fervidobacteriaceae > Fervidobacterium. Next base: position 2,485 of record CAZOAS010000097.1, on the reverse strand, counting down.
CCTCATGCACGAACCTTATGCACTTTTGCCGGCAATAAAATCGCAACTGTACGATTTTGTGTTCTACGGTCACACACATCAAATAGACATAAGAACGGAAGGTAAAACGTTGATAATCAATCCGGGAGAATCTTGTGGATATCTAACAGGTAAATCGACAGCTGTTTTGCTAAATCCATCGACGAAAGAATATGAAATTGTTGAATTTTGATATTCTTGAAAGAGAGTTAGCCGGATTCCTCAGGTTGTTAACAAATACAAATTGCATAGTTTGTGGAAATGAAAGTGAAGGATACAGATTATGTAGAAGGTGCATACAGATAATAAATGCACCACCTGCTCCTGTTTTCTTGAGGCATAACAATATTCAGGTGTATTATTATGGAATTTACAAAGAGAATCTAAGAGATTTTATAATAGCGTACAAATATCATAATCACCATTCGCTTTCAAAGGAGTTTTCGCAGATGCTTTACAATACAATTCAAACACATCAGTTAGATTTTGATATAATCGCCTACGTACCTGCAACGAAATCAGCAAAAAAGAAAAGAGGATACGATCATATGCGATTGATAGCCAAAGCACTTTCAAAAATGACTAATGTTCCTTGCGTTGATGCACTGACAACAGTTCGTGATACAGATCAATTAACAACACAAGATAGACAAGAGGCAGTTAAAGGAAAATTTAAGATATTAGATGAGAAAGCACATCTAATTTCTGGGAAACGTATCTTACTTATCGATGATGTTTACACAACTGGTAGTACAATGAAAGAAACTTATAATATTTTAAAATCATCCGGAGCTGACACAGTGATTCCTCTGGTTATTGCGATGAACCGATAGACATAAGAAAGGAGTGTAAAGAATGGGTGAATACAAATACATAAAGGAAGCCACCTCGTTCGAGGAAATTGCGGAATATTATCCATATCTAATTCAACCACTGCTTGAAATGGGAATAAAGGTTATAGTATGTGGTGATGTGAAATGGGGTACCCTGGGAGAAGAACTTGAGAAAATGAACGTGCAAAAAGATGAAATTCTAAGAAAATTGAACGAAATAGCTGAAAAACAAGGCGGTCCTGTGCGTTCTTTGAAGTTAGACCTTTAATTTTCTTAACGAAAGAAACACAATTTTGTGGTAAAATAATATGCTCTGGGGTTATGAATTATTGATACAATCTTTTATTTAATTATTCAAACCATATTTTAACCAACATCGGGAGGTGTAGGGTATGAAGAAACTTTTGTTAGTAGCTCTTTTGATACTCTCTGTAACATTCTTTGCAGCAACGAAAGTCGTTTTCTGGCATGCTATGGGTGGTGCACAAGGTGATACGCTTAACCAGATAGTAAAAGCTTTCAACGAATCACACCCAGATATCGTGGTTGAAGCAGTGTACATTGGAAACTATAATGCTCTCCAACAGAAACTCTTAGCAGGTGCACAAGCTGGTCAGCTTCCTACGATAAGCCAAGCTTATGCAAACTGGACAGCAAAATTGTTGCAAAGTAAGATAGTTGAACCTCTCAACAAGTACATGAACGACCCAAAGATAGGTATGACAAAGGCAGAATGGGAAGACGTATTTAAAGCATTCAGAGACAACTGTACATGGGGTAACACAGTGTACGCAGTACCATTCAATAAGAGCCTTTACATAATGTATTACAATGCAACAGCTTTATCAGCAGCGGGTATAAGCGCTCCTAAATCCATAAATGAGCTTCTTTATGCAGCTAAAGCTTTAACAAAAGACAAAAACAAAGATGGAAAACCAGATGTGTACGGTTTTGCATTTAGAACAACGGTTGATACATTCCAAATATTCCTCATGATGCGTGGTGGAGATATAGTTAAATTTGACCAAAAATCTGGAAAATACGTCTCAGCTATCGATTCACCAGAAACAAGAGAAGTTCTAACATTCTTCAAGAAACTCCTCGATGATAAAGTCGCATTTGCTCAAGGTGGATATTTGAATGATATATTCGGTCAAGGTACAGTTCTCATGTACATCGATACAATTGCAGGTAGGACATACGTAGAACAATCAGCAAAGGGTAAGTTCCAATGGGCATGGGCTCCAGTGCCGGTATGGAAAACAAGAAATGTTCCATTCGCAGGAACAGATATAATAATGTTCAACACATCTAAGGAAGATGAAAAAAGAGCGGCTTGGGAATTCATGAAATATTTGATTTCCCCAGAAGTCACAGCTTATTGGGCAGTCAACACAGGATATTTACCAGTAAGACGTTCGGCTCTTCAAACAACAATATGGAAACAAGCAGCAAAAGCTGATCCATTGCTCGAAATACCTCTCCAGCAAATCGATAACGCAAAGATGGATCCACAACTCAGTGTTTGGACAGAAATCAGAAACGTTGTAAGCACGATGTTCAACGACTTTATCAATGGAAAAGTTGATATGGAAACGGCTATAAAGAAAGCCGATGCTGAAATTAAGAAATAC
>CAZOAS010000096.1:0-6488 GCA_964577745.1 uncultured Fervidobacterium sp. | reverse complement strand
CGGCTCTGTATCCGTGCATTAAAATGCGGGGTTTTAGAGCCGAGAATTTCTATAAGTAGGTTACTTTTCATTTTAATTGCATGTGGCTTTTTTACTTATAACTTTAACTGTACGCATCTTTAGCGCTGTCAAAGTGTGCTTGATTTCTGTTGCTTCATTCGAGGATTCAAACTTCTATCAAATTCCAAAAGCACTCAAAGATGCAAACCAGTTCATTAACTTGCTGTCTAAAGTTGAGTCCATAAACCAAGATGATATCTTGTATCTGGAAAATCCTAAATTACCCAAATTATCTTCCACTCTCACCAAATTATTCTCAGAAGCTCAACAAAACGATACAATATTTCTTTACTTCTTCGGTCACGGATTTGCTGAAGGTGGAAACATATACCTCCCCATGTCCGATTCAAAGTCTGACTCACTCAAAAACACAAGCTATAACTTCTCTTCTGATTTGAAACGCCTGTTGGAAATAAAAAAAGCCAAAGAAATATTTGTTATCTTAAACACAAGTTATTCTGATGATATATTGAAAAATTCAAAAATTCCGAGAGAAAAAGTAGATATCGATTCAATACGAAATATAATATCCAAGAAAAAAGTTGCGATATTACTCACATCTGAAATGCTAAATCAATCGTATTTACTATCAGAAGGGAATAGTCAAATATCCGAACTATTACTGAAAGCATTTATAGAAAGTGGGAAGCAAGAATGGATAACAATACAAGATGTATATGAATACGTGAGAGATAGGTTAGGAGAAGAGCAAAAAAAGAGATTAGTACTAATAGGAGAAAGTGCGATAGAACTTATAAAAAACCAGAAGCAATAGCAGATGTTCTAAAATGGACATTTGGAACTGGAGAAAGAATAACTTCCAGTCCAGCGATAGGAGCAGATGGTACGATTTATGTGGGAAGCAATGATAATTACCTATACGTCATCAGAGCAGATGGAACGTTGAAATGGAGATTTCAAACTGGGAAAGAGATATGGTCCAGTCCAGCGATAGGTCAAGATGGGACAGTGTATGTTGTAAGCAGAGATAATTATCTGTACGCAATAAGTACAAACGGAACATTAAAATGGAAAGTATCGATTAATGTTTATTCACTAGAAAATTACACATACGCAAGCCCAGTGATAGGACCAGATGGAACGATATACGTTGGTGACTTTGATAATTATATGAATGCAATATCGTCGGATGGGAAGATAAAATGGAGATATAAAACAGGAAATTGGGCATGTTCGACGGCGGTTATAGGTAACGATGGAACGATTTACTTTGGCAGTTCGGATGGATACGTGTATGCAATAGACAATAATGGAAAATTGTTGTGGAGGACGACGTCAGAAGGGAGTGATGGATTTGGTTCGAGTGGAGTAATAAGTGCAGAAGGTGTGTTGTATATAGGTAATTGGGATGGGAATTTGTATGGGATAAGTGTTGGAACAGAAGAAATAGCTAAGAGTGGATGGCCCAAGTTCAGGGGGACTGTAAGGAATACAGGAAGATTTGGAGAAAAGTGATTAAGAAAGCGTATAGAAAAGGGGAGTTTTGCACCCCTTTTTGTTTTGAGTGATAGTGTTAATTTTTGTTGGTTATTTGCAATGATTAGGTGATATAATTTATTATGAAAGGTAACAGAGTCTATGCAGTTGTTTTTGTTGTTTTTGTTGTTTTTGTTTTTCTTGTCTTTCGAACTTCTTTGAATAAACATTCCAAGTAAATTATTTCTTAATTCATCAAGCTAACTCATTTTAGAGACACAAGCTTGAAAATAAGAAACTATCAGCTTATGTTCACATGAGAAGGTTAGTTAATAGTTAGAAGAAAAAAGTAAGTTATATAAAGAGTTATAGATGTTAGATTTAAACTTAAACTTTTTACAGCGGAAGTTAATTTTGTAAAGCAGTTTATCAAAGGTATGGGGAGGTGGTGTTGGTATATGGTTAAACGTTTGAATATGATAGCGCTTCTTTTGTTGTTTGTCGGGGTTTTTGTTATTATTTTGGCTAATTTTAATTTATTTGTACTTTGGAGAGCTCCAAGTTTACCGGTTATTTGGACTCTTGATTTACATTCAAACGTTTTTACATCGCCAACCATCGATTCAAATGGAACACTTTATGTTATCGATGAAAACAAAAATTTGTCAGCTGTATCCTCAGACGGAGAGTTGAAGTGGAGATTTAATTTGGATGATTTAACCAGAGGGGAGCCAATAGTGTCCGAGGATGGAACTATTTACGTTTACACTTCAAATGGCACTCTCTATTCTATTACAAGTGATGGAGTGTTAAAATGGAAATTGGAAAAGGTTGTATTACCATTTTCCAGTGTAACCTTAGCAAGTGATGGAAATATCTATGCTTGCTGTAATGTTGCTTCGGACAATGAGCAAGAAAGACCGACGATTACAGGCTTTGCGAAAGTTACTCTAGATGGGAATGTGGAGATTTTAAATGAAAATATTAGCTTCCAAGCAATTTTTGAACGACAAGATGGTAAATTTTACGCTGTAAATCAAAACGGAACGGTTTACTTAGTTTCAAAGAGTGGTGAAGTGCTTTGGGAAAAGAACTTTACTAACTCTATTTTTAAAATTGGCTTCGGATTATTCACATTACCAAGAGGTTGTGTTAAAGCAGATCAGGAATTTATTTATTCCTCATCTGGTGGAGAGGTGTTTAGTACTTCTGAGCAAGGTATTTTAATGTGGAAGTTTTCGGGCAAAAGTAATAGTTTTTTCTGTCCGGTTGTTGGCAACGATGGTACTTTATACCTTGGTTATGTGAACGATGGTTTATCAACTTCAACGATTTACGCATTAGACCCGAAGGGCAAAGTGAAGTGGAAATACGATTTGCAAGGTGGTATAAGTGCTCATGTTATTGTTTGTGAAGATGACCAATCGAAAGAAGTTATATACATTACAAGTGCTGATGGATATATTTACAAACTTACTTCTGATGGCAAGTTGGTCGCAAAGTTTAAATCACAAAACTCTTCTGGATTTTACACAAGTGCTGTGCTTTCTTCTGAGGGAATTTTATATGCTGTTAGTAGTGATGGAAGAATTTATGCGTTGAAAACAAATAGTAAAGTATCGACCAATAGTACATGGTATACTAAGAGTGCTAATTTTGAAAACACGCGATCAGTTCGAAATTTTATGGAAAAGTGATGATATTAAAATTTTCAGAGGTGAGATTCGTGGGATTAGTTGAGGTTTCCGGACCAGTTATGGTTGGACCATCCAGTTCTCATACACTTGGTGCATTGAAAATTTCTCGATTTGTTTACAAACTTATGGGAATTCCGGATAAGGTTGACTTTATCCTTCATGGTTCTTTTGCGCTTACTTACCGTGGTCATGGTACTGATAGAGCACTCTTAGCTGGTGTGTTGGGATTGAAACCGGATAGCCCCGATGTGAAAAATGCATACGATATTGCCAAAATGTACGGTATACAATATACATTCGAATCAGAAGATCTCGGTGATGTTCATCCCAACACGGTGCTTATAAAAGCTTGGAAGGATGAACTATACAACGAAATAGAAGGCTCTTCTATTGGTGGAGGTGCGATAAAAATAACAAAGATTAACGGGGTTGAATGTTCGCTAACGGGTGATTATCCAGCACTTGTTATTGTAAATAAAGACAAGCCGGGAGCGTTGAAGGATATTCTTGATTGTATAAAAACAAACATTGCGAATGTCTATCTAAGAAGGATTAATGCTTTGCAAGGAATAGCGCTAAGTATAATTGAACTCGATGAGAACGTTAGTGACGACACTCTTAAATGCTTAAGAACCTTGGAATGTGTAATAGAAATGTACGCAGTTAAGCTTGAAGAAGGTGAAATTCTATGAAATTTTCAGAACTTCTTGAAATCTGGAAGGGCACTGATCTTGAATTCAGCGAAATAATACTTGCTCAGGAGATGATAGAAACCGGTAGAGACCCTGAGAAGGTGAAATTAAATTTGAAAAGACTCATGTTAGTTATGCTTGAGGAAGCGGAAAAGAATTTTGGAAAGAAGTTTTCAACACTTACTGGAATGACAGGCGAAAATGGATATAAATTTGCTAATTACAAACCAATGATGGTAAGTGAATTCAATCATGTGGCAACATCTGTTGCTCTGTCCATGGGGGAGTCGAACGCATCTATGGGACGTATCGTTGCATGTCCTACGGCAGGTTCGTGTGGAGTGGTTCCTGGCGTTCTTTATGCACTTAAGAAGGTTGAAAATGCACCTGAAGAAAAACTGTTGAAGGCATTTATAGTTGGTTCGGGAATAGGCAACGTTGTTGCAAAGAAAGCCACATTGTCAGGAGCGGCTGGTGGTTGTCAGGCGGAAATTGGTACGGCTACAGCTATGGCTTCAGCTATGCTAACTTATTACTTTTCGCAAAATCCGGAATTTGTTGGGCATGCAGCGGCGTTATCTTTTAAATCTTTGATGGGATTGGTATGTGACCCTGTTGGTGGATTCGTCGAAGTTCCGTGTGTCAAACGTAACGGTTCAGCTGTTAATGTGGCGATAATTTGCAGTGAAATGGCGTTATCGGGCATCGAAAGTGTTATACCGTTCGATGAGGTCGTTGAAGCAATGTACAACGTTGGAAAATCATTACCTGAAAGCTTAAGAGAAACAGGACTTGGCGGTATCGCAGCATCGAAGACAGCGGAAAGTATAGTGGAGAACATAAAGAAAAATTGGGAGGTTAAATAGTACTTAAAGGAAAAAGTTCTTCATTTGGGGGTGATTGAATGAACAAAAATATCTTTAAAACAAAAGAAAAGACGAAAAGTGGTAAGGTACCTGTTAAATGGATTATTTTCCGATTTTTCCTGATAATTGTAAGCATCTATTTGATTTATTATGGGTATTCAAATTACAATTACGTTTTTGGTTACTTAATCCAAACCGAAAATGTTATGGTGTTTAACACGCTCTTAAGTAGTTTGTCCTTTTTCACATTTTTTGCAACGGGTATAGTAACACTCAGTTGTTTTCGCAAAGTGAAGAACGGTAAAATTTCATCGGAACATCTGAAAAAAGGTATTACCATTTGCTTTTCGAAAAATTCTCTCATTCTGTTGCCACACGTTTCGTTATTGCTTGGATTTGTTATACGAAGTTTTAATATCAGTCTAATTTTGAGATCAATTCTTCAGATTTCTATCGTAATTCTTGCTTCACTTTTGTTTGCCACAATTTTATCGTACATTTTCAAAACGAAATTTCTACTACTCAACATAGCTCTCTTATTTCTTGCTGATCTTGCTTTAATTTTACGCGGACTGAGTTACAAAGGAATTTTTTCAATAATTGGTAAGCAAAGTACTATGGAAAAAATAATATCTGGAGTTGCCGACTGGAATTTTAACTTTTTAGTCTGGGCGTTTTCATATCAAAAAAGACTCATGTTTACATCTCTTGGTATAGCTCTGATATTGTTTTCCTTGTTGATACTTTCTTTTCCAAAGGTTATATACTCACTAAGCACTTTAGTATCTGAAGATAAACTAAATTAATTTGAAAAGAAGAGTAAAGATATGTCAAATTGGACTGGTGCGCAAAAAAGAATATACATCCTTGCTATTTTGCTTTTCATAGCTATTCTTGCTTACCTTTCTTCAGTTCGGAGCAAAAAGATAGAAATAATAGAGAGTAAAGCCGAAAACGACTTAATTCGAATATCTATTTCCATGCCAAAGTTTAACTATCTTAACGATTCTAAGTTTCAGGAAGAATTGAACAATTCTATAGAAAACAAAGTTAAAAGCTTTGTCGAAGAGACGAGAAAAATTGCACAGCAAGATAAAGAAGAAGGAGTCCAACTTCCCTATGAAGCTAATGTAACAACTGAAATCCATTACCAAGATGAGGACTTTGTAAGCCTGATAATCTTTTATTACCAGTTTACAGGTGGGGCTCACGGACTAACTTCAGTTGAAACATATAATCTGGATATCAAAAATTTTAAATTGTTGGCTTTGAGTGATATACTTAGCCGTGATGCACAAGAAATTGTGAAAAAAGAAATTTTAAGTCAAATCGAATCACAGAGTGATTTCTTTTTTCCAGAGGCGAAAGATTATATTTCAAACGATGATATTTTTGTTCGTAATTTCCTTATTGATTCAACTGGGGTTACATTTTTATATAATCATTACGAAATTGCACCTTACTCAACAGGAATGCCAATGTTTTCTATTTCATGGGATAAATTAAAACAGCATGTCATATACCCTCAAATCAAAAATAAGTACAAATAATTTTGATAAGTCAAATAAGTTGTTTTTACAGGAGGAGATAAGTATATGTTTGAAGAAATCTCAAAAAAACTCAGCGAATTAAAGAAGTCAGCGCAGGTTTTATCTTCAATGCCATCAAAGTATAAAGACGAAGCGCTAAAACTTATCGCAAAAAAGCTTGACGAATATAGAGAAGATATACTCTTA
>CAZOAS010000095.1:0-6493 GCA_964577745.1 uncultured Fervidobacterium sp. | reverse complement strand
AGAACCCTAAGATCTTTTCCCTTCTTAGCGGCTATGTAACCATTTTGAAGTACGTAATCTCCAATCAAATGTCCTAAGAAAAAGTACGGAAAATAGTAAGCTACCTTATCCAGAAATCTCACCTCTTGAGTAGTTTTCTTGTTATCTCGATGTATTCATCTGGATATTTTCCTACAAATTCATCAGGACTACGTCTTAAAAGTACCACGTTCTCGGCAATGCCTACAATCATAGCAATTGGAGGTATTTCACAGGCTTTCAACTTCTTTGGTCCGGTACCGTCAAGTAATTCATGGTGGTATAAACACGCATCCAAAAGCTCAGCTTGAACATCGAGTTTTTTCAGTATCTCATACCCGTAATCGGTATGTTTTAGGAACTCTTCCCATTCTTGATCGTTTATCTCTCCACTTCTTATCTTTTCAAATAATTCATCCCGTACACCTATTAATCCAACATTTGCCGTCTTGAGAGCTATTAAACTTAAGTCGACATCCAATCCTGAATATTTTGATAATTCTGTAACTATCTTTTCCATAGAAAGTAATTCATTTTCAGTGAGCCTTGCTCTCTTGTTTAGCGTTAAATAAAGCGTATTTAAAGCACTCTTGAGTAATTGCTCAAGACGATGGCTTAATATCAAACCTTCTATCACAGAGACAAAAGAATCGTAAAAAGCTAAAAGTCCAAGGATCTGGTCGAAGAAAAATTCGCCTTCGATAATAAGATGTCCAAGCTCACCTGAATTCTTACTAATTATCGGAATTTTCAATCTATTATTTCTCAAATCCATTTCATCGTTCTCTTCTATATAAGAAACTTTGATTTTCTTGCCGTATTTTATCTTGAAAAATTCTTCTATCTTTACGATAGCCTCATCTATACTCATCACACCCAAAAGTTTATTAAGAAGGTCGAATATCTTTTCATCTATGTGTAGTCTGTATTCCATGGCGAATTCGTACACATCATCTTGTTTTGGTATGTTTCCTGTTATTCTAAATTCACCAATATCAAAATCTATGTTGTAATCAGTTCCGTTCAAATTCCTTTCTATAAAACCTCTTCTATCCAAATCGATTCCCCCCTATTTTCACTCCTGTTTCTTCTCTCCAACTAATTTATACAAGTTCAACTGAGTACTTTTCCCTTTAACAGAAAAACTACCTATGTATTCAAAGAGGAAATTATTTGTCCGATTAACGATTTCTTCTGAAACGATTATCTCAGCGTTGACTTCCCTTGTTAAATGTTCTATTCTTGATGCAGTATTAACCGTATCACCGATACACGTGTAATCCATTCTGAAAGGTGCACCTATGTTTCCAACAATAGCTGGTCCGTAATGTATACCAATACCACTATCTAAGTCCAATCCCGTTTCTTTATTCAGTTCCTTTAGCGCAATTCTCATCTCAAGAGCGCATTTCAACGCACGGTCTATGTCATCAGCATAAGAAACAGGAGCACCGAAGATAGCCATTATAGCATCACCAATGAATTTATCTATCGTTCCTTCGTATTTGTATCGAATAATTTCACTCATCTTCGTCAAGTATACGTTTAAGAAAGAAACAACCTCTTCCGGTGTTAATTTTTCAGACCTACTTGTAAAACCTTTAATATCAGAAAAAAGTACAACTACATCTCTTGTTTCTCCACCAAGCTTTAGTTCACCACTGTTTAAAAGAGTTTCGGCAACTTTATCCGGCACATACCTGTACAAATACTCCTTCATCTTTCTTTTTTCAGCATTCTCCCTTAGAAAATCTGAAAGAGTTTTGATAACACCAACTACCAAAGTTCCGAAAAAAGGATGAAATGTCGCAATATAAATCCTCTGGGTAAATAACAAGAAAGAAAATAGAATAAAAAATTCCGGTATCGCAATCAAAAACGTATTAACTAAGCGTCCTTGGACAGATGACAAAACACCAACCAATATCATGATACACAAAAAGATTAAAGCATTATAAAATGGTGTTACTGGCTTTATGAATTCTCCATCTATCAAGTTCTGTATAGCATTGGCATGAACAAAAACTCCTGCTTCGTTGTTTGAAAATGGAGTTACCCTAAGATCGTACAAACCTTTGGCAGTTGCGGTGTAACCTACAAGAACAACTTTATCTTTAAATGTACCTTTCTCAAATTCACCGTTCATAACCTTATAAAATGAAACTTCCTTAAAAATCTCGCTACCTCTTCCATAAAACCACAGATGCATGTACCCCGAACTATCAAACGATATATATTTATTTCCAAGAATTACATTCTTTTTTGCAAAATCTATAAGAAGATCTTGTGGATTAACTCCCATATAAATTGCTGCTGCTAAAACGTTCATATGAGGTAATATACCTGAAGATATGCCGTTCTCTCTTGCCCATTCTTCAATAACTAACAAAGGAATCCTTCTCACTATCCCATCGGCATCAAGTGCACCTATTTCATACGTTGCACTGTAAGCAGCAACTGCAAACGGCTCATAAACGGGACGTATCTTGTAAACGGCAAATGGATTCAACAAACCAAGTTCCCTGAAGTTAGTCATCTTGTACGCGTAATCCAAGTAACTTACATTATTTTCCAAAATACTTCTTAACCTAACATCGTACGAAAGATACGTACTTTTTTCGTTTATAAGATATGTTCCAAGAACTACATCTCCGTAGATTAAAAGCGTACTTGCAAAATAACTATCGCTATCCTCCTCTTCCGGTTCGGTAAAAGAAACATCGAATGCTACTACCTTCGCACCATCTTCAAAGACTTTCTCAAGTAACTTACCGTAAACTTCCCTTCTCCACGGCCAAGTATCACCCTCAACCTCCAACGCACTTAATGAATATTCATCGATTCCTACTATAACTACCTCCGCTTTTTTATCTATTTTACCACGCATTTTATAAAACAAATCCATTATTTTTAAATCCAGTACCGAGACAAACTCAACGTTAAATAAAATAGCCCATATGAAGAACATCGAAATACCAATTACCAAAAGATATATTTTGCGCATAAGCCCCTCCATTCGCCAGTATTCAGGATTTAAATTTGTAAAAGATAGTGTATAATTAACGGTGAACGGTTAACCGTGAACGGTGTACAGTTGTCAGTGTATTCATGGTAAATTTGTTCACGTTATTGAGTATTTACTGTTCACCAATTACTGTTCACTGTCCACCGATTACTGATCACTGTTCACAGTTCACCGATCACTGTTCACTTATCACCACTCACTGATTAATAATTCCTCTTCACCGTTAACTGACCACTGTTCACTATTTTGACAAATCAATCTTAAAAAACGTTGAACATGGAGGTGGATTGAATGAAGTCGTACACAGAATATTTGTGGTTCAATACTTCTAAGAGAAAAGAACTTATTCTCATAACTCCAAAGATAGAAGAGATTGTGAAAAAGAGTGGTATAAAAGAAGGTTTTTGCCTTGTTTCAGCGATGCATATAACAGCGGGGATAATTGTCAACGATAACGAATCTGGTCTTCACAAGGATATCTGGAACTGGCTTGAAAAACTCGCACCTGAAGGAGATTACAATCACCATTTAACAGGAGAAACAAATGGTGATGCTCATTTGAAACGCATTTTAGTGCATCACCAAGTCATATTGCCAGTAACAGATGGGAAGTTAGACCTTGGACCATGGGAGGAAATTTTTTACGCTGAGTTCGATGGTCAAAGAAGAAAGAGAGTTGTTGTGAAGATAATTGGTGAATGAGACAAAAACGTGGAGATGAAACTTGATGGAACGAATATTAAAGTTTGTTCTTGATTCGATAATTGAAGGTATCATCTTGGTTGACAATCAAGGGAAAGTACTTTACGTAAACAAAAACGCCTGTAAATTACTCGGCTTACAACCAGACATCATTGGAAGGCCTGTTGAAGAAGTTGTCAAGAACACTCGACTTCACATAGTTGTGCGTACCGGTGTTCCCGAAATAGACCAGGTACAGCACACAGAAAATGCTGTGATAATCACTTCGCGAATACCACTGAGAGATGAAAACGGTAACTTACTCGGTGCTGTGGCAGTCTTTAGAGATGTCACAAGCTTGAGAAAATTAGCTGAGGAGATTACCAACCTCAAAGAGATAGAGGCACAGTTAAAAGCGATAATAGAATCAACGAACGATGCCATCAGTGTTGCCGATGAAAACGGTATTGTTCGTTTGGTAAACAAAGCTTACACAAGAATAACAGGCTACTCACCTGAGGAAGTTATAGGGAAACCTGCCACAGTTGATATAGCCGAAGGTGAGAGTATACATATGCTAATTGCCAGAACTAGACAACCTATATACAACGCACGATTGAAAGTTGGACCTGCAAAAAAAGAGGTTATTGTTAACGCCACGCCACTGTTTGTAAAAGGGCAGTTCAAAGGAAGTGTTGCCGTTGTACACGATGTCTCTGAGATATTGCGCTTAACAAACGAACTTGAAGAAGTTAAAAGAATGATACGGTACATGAAAGCTCAGTACACGTTCGATGATATAATAGGTGAGAGCAAACTCATCCAGATAGCAAAAGAACAAGCTAAGAAGGTTGCACAAACTCCGGCAACGGTTTTGCTCAGAGGCGAGAGTGGAACGGGAAAAGAGCTTTTTGCACATGCTATTCATAACTCAAGTCCAAGGAAAAACAAACCATTTGTCAGTGTTAATTGTGCCGCTATACCAGAATCGATACTCGAATCTGAATTATTCGGTTACGAAGAAGGAGCATTCACAGGCGCGGTTAAAGGAGGAAAAAAGGGGCTTGTCGAAGAAGCAGATGGTGGTACACTGTTTCTTGACGAAGTTGGAAAATTACCACTTTCATTACAACCAAAACTATTGAGATTTATAGAAACAAAAGAATTCGTACCTGTGGGTGGAAGAAACATCAGGAAAGTTGATGTACGGATAATCGCCGCCACCAACGTAGAGCTTGAAAAAATGGTAAGAAATGGAGAATTTTTACCAGATTTGTACTTCAGACTTAACGTATTTCCTATATACCTACCATCTTTAAAAGATAGAAAAGAAGACATACCAAGACTTGCAATGCATATTGTCAAAAAATTGAACCAACAATACGGTAGAATGGTGGAGGGAATCGCACCGAATGTAATCAAATACCTGACAAATCAAGAATGGCAAGGAAACGTCAGAGAACTTGAAAATTACCTTGGAAGAGTTATGATAAACATGGGACCAGAAGAAAGACTAATCGAAGTAAAACACCTTCCACAGAGAGCAGAACTCAAAAAGACAAAAGAGATAGAAATCGAACCTGGACCATTGAAAGAACTTATAGAAGAATACGAAAAAAAGATAATTACAGAGGTGCTTAGAAAAGTTAAAAACGACAAACAAAAAGCCGCAGAGATACTTGATGTGAGCATAAGAACGTTGTATTACAAAATCGAGCGGTACGGGATCCAAGCTTAATAACATAACATATGCGGAGGCTGTAGAATGACCGATAACATCTTACCTATGTTAATCATATTTTCTTACTCTCTGGTTTTAAATTCCATGGCACCACTTTTGAAATCGTTCAGAGAACTTTTCCACATATCAACTTCGCTCTCCTCTTTACTGCCATTTTTCTCTCTAACGGGGACTGTTTTATCAAACATCTTCGTTGGACTGTACATCAATAAACTCGGCATAAAGAAATCTCTGTTGATAGGTTTTACACTTACAATAATTGGGACACTAATTGTTGCATTCGCTCAACAATATTGGATTGCGTTGATAGGCTTATTGATATTTGGGTTATCGTCTGGATTTGGATTCACAGGTGGTACAACGCTTTTATCTTTAAGTAAAAACGCAAACTTTGGTTTCTTCCACGGTGCATACGGAGTTGGTGGAATGCTTGCACCATTTGTCATAATAGCCACGGAAAAATCGACCGGAAATTTCAAATACGTTTACTACATATATTCTGTTATCTTTCTTTCACTTTTTTCATACATATTATCCAAAAACTTTCCACGGATAAATACACAAACATTCAAATTCGGTCAGATAAAAGATGCATTCAAAGACAGAAACTTTTCACTTTTCCTGACACTCTTAATACTTTACTCATCAGCAGAAATAGGCACAATCACATGGGCTGGAAGTACGATGAAAGAAAAGATAATTAGCTCATTCATCTCTTACACACTCTTTTGGTTTGCATTCACAGTAAGTCGATTCTTAGTAAACATACTAGCTCAGAAAACAAAGAATTTGGTAAAACTGAACTCCTCTATACTTGCAATCCTGATAATAATGTTCTTACTAACCAAAAATCCGATATTTTTCATACTCTCAGGCTTTTTCTTTGGTCCAATATTCCCATACACCCAAAGCCGTGGTATAAGCTTAATAACTCCATCATACCTTCCACTTTTCAATGGTGCAACGTACGCCTTCACATCACTCGGTGGAAACATAGTGAGCACACTGATGGGAATGATTTTAGATAA
>CAZOAS010000094.1:3443-6522 GCA_964577745.1 uncultured Fervidobacterium sp. | reverse complement strand
TTTAGAGCCGAGAATTTCTATAAAACAGATTAATTAGTTACGAGTTGAGAGTATCGGGTTGCGAGTGAAAAACGTTTCTTCTTTTTGTCTCTCAACTCGCAATTTGTAACTTGTAACTGATGTTTTTTGATAAACGAGGTGCATTTCTGTGCCAAACGTGGGGGATTTTATTAGAAAAATTTACCAAAAGCTCAAAAACGAGCGTGCGTTTTTTCTTCTCTTTGCGTTATTGATTGTTCTGTCTGGGGTTCTGTACAATCCGAAAAATCTAAATCATGTTCAAAACGTCAATGATTCAACTCAGACTGAAGCCTCACAGAAAAGAAACTATGGTTCTCCCATAGTTAATATAAACACCGCAACTATCGAGGAATTGCAAACACTTCCTGGGATAGGTCCTTCGAAAGCAAGAGCGATAGTAGAATACAGAAATAAAAAACCATTCTCCAAATCGGAAGAGTTGATGAATGTGCCGGGTATAGGTCAAAAGACGTACGATAAATTGAAAGATAGAATAACAGTCGGAGACTGTACAAATACCACAGACAATACGATAAACACACCAACACAGGAAAACACAACTGAAAAAAGAACCACAGCTACCAACTCACAGCAAAGTACTGCGCTTTTGAATAATCAAAGAGGTATGAATGGTAACGAAAATGTTGGAAAAATAAATATAAACACGGCAAGCGTTGAAGAATTACAACAATTGCCTGGGATTGGTCCAGCTAAAGCCCAGGCAATTGTTGATTATAGACAAAGCAACGGTGGTTTTAAAACTATCGAAGAGATTAAAAACGTTAAAGGCATAGGTGAAAAGACATACGAAAAACTCAAGGAATTAATCGACATAAAATAACAAATTAACCAAAGTAAATCTTACGTATTTCCTCGTAAATATCAAAAAACATCTTAGAAATCTTGGGATCAAATTTTATCCCAGTGTTTTCTTTTATATACTTTAATACATCTTCTTCCTTCCAAGCTGGTCGATATACCCTATCTGATAAAAGCGCATCAAATGTATCGATTAGACTAACGATACGTGCCTCAAAAGGTATCTCTTCACCTCTCAAACCATTTGGATAACCTGTACCATTCCAATTCTCATGGTGATTTAATGCCACGGAACTTGCCAGTTGAAATATAGGGTGATCAACCGTTGATAGTATCCTGTAACCTATCACAGTGTGTTGCTTCATAATTTCAAATTCCTCTTCTGAGAGTCTTGCAGGTTTATTGAGAATACCATCCGGTATACCTATCTTTCCGACATCGTGTAACATCGCCGCAATTTCGAACATATTTGCAAAATCATCATCGTATCCAAAAAAGTTAGCCATCAATTTTGCTAATTTACCAATTCTTCGTACATGTTCGCCTGTTTCAGAAGAACGCGTTTCAGTGACTTCTGAAATCACATACACTATCTTGTAAAGTGTCTCAACCAAATCTCTTGTTAATAAATGATTTTCCATAGACAGAGCGAATCTTTCAAAGAAACTCTCAAGTAAAGATTTGTAAAACTCATCAAACGCTTTCGAAAATTCGATATTCACTTTTGTATATTCATTCATCTTATTTTTGAATCTGAGTGTTAATGCACGGTCGTTATCCCATACGAAGTGATTGTTAGGATTGTTATTTTTTTCGATATCCCCATTTGATATAACTTCGTACGATAAAGAAAAATTGTTGTTTAGTAGCAAAGAGACGTTATCAGCCACTTCTGTTATCAGCTCTATATGTTCCGTTTCACTCACTTTTCCGGATAACATCGTAGTATAGAAATTCAACCTTTCTAAGAGTTTTTTCTGAGTATCGAGCATGACTATATATTTATACTCACGAAGCTTAGCAACTATCATTGTGAATAATCCGTTACTCGAGAGCTCAGACTTTTCACGATAATCGTTTATATCGTATTTCAGTATTATATCTCTCGGAGGTGCGTAACCAGGTTGACCTGTTCTGATAACAAGGCGAATTTGATTATTCGAAAGTTCCTCTCTAATGAATTTGACAAGCTTCAAACCAGAGTCATCGCTTTCCATGACAACATCAATGATAGCGATAGCGATATCGGGAACGTTCCTGAGTATTTCTATGGCTTCAGTAGACGAATATGCGCTATAAATCTTCACTGGTCTTCCTTCGAAAATTATATCTTTTGCAATTACCGAAGTTACAGCATGTATATCCGGTTCATCGTCAACAACGAGTACTTTCCATGGTTCTCCGTAAGATTTGCTACTTTGTGATTTTTTCAAAAACTCTGGTGTCAAATAAATCACCACCTTGAACATGTTTGAAGAGTGCGTTATTTATTTGAATTTGATTCTTCCAAAATAGGAACGATTACCTTAAACGTTGTCCCTACACCTTCTTCACTCTCAAGTGTGATTTCGCCTTTCAATACTTCTGTAACAAGCTGATATACGATGCTCAAGCCAATACCAGTTCCAGAATTTGTATCAGTTGTATAAAACGGTTCAAAAGCTCTGTGTTTTGTCTCCTCACTCATACCTTTACCGTTGTCTGAAAATAACATCATCAATTTGTCTGAATGAAGTTCGAATTTGATATTTATCTCGCCTGGGTTATCGTATTCGAAAGCGTGTATAATTGAGTTATCGATTAGATTCATCAATATTTGAGCCCATGCACCAGGGACGGTGCGGATATTAAGATCTTCTGGTACATCAACATGTACTGTAATCTTTGTTTTTCTCAACCTCGGGTGAAGCGCGTTCAGTACATCGTTTACAACATCTTTCATATTAACCGTTGCATATGTTTGGGTAATTTCGTTAACTGCAACTCGCTTTAAGCTTTGTACAAGTTCTCTAATTCTCTGTGCATTTCTTAGCATTATATCAATCAACTCACTACAAACGCTTAAACAATCTCTTAATTCTTCTTCAGTCAGTTCCTCATTATTCAGGCTTACAACCACTTTATTCAACCTGTCTTTCATATCTGTCAAGGACGAATAAATAATCCCCGTTGGTGTATTGACATCATGGGCAATATTCACCATAAGCTTTCCGAGTACCGCCATCTTTTCGGAATTTAT
>CAZOAS010000094.1:0-3343 GCA_964577745.1 uncultured Fervidobacterium sp. | reverse complement strand
CTTTTTTATCATCGCTTTGAGAACGGCATCGATAAGATTCCTATTCAAAGTCCAAGATGGATAAACTAAGGATTCTTTGAATCCAACAAAAACATTTTCAAGTTCTTTGAACCACGAATTTATGTAATTATTCGAGAAAAGAACAAAAAGAACCGTTAAAATGATAGCTAAGATAATATTTTGAAGCACGTTCGATTCACTAATACGCACTTTATCTGTCTTTTTTGTCATTAAATCACCCCAAATGGGAAATATTTACCATAAGTCGTTATACTCTAAACCGTATCGCTTAAGTATTTCTCTGTATTCTTGTGTCTTCTTGAAATTCTTAAGTTCTTGAGCAAAAAGTGCTTGCAAAAAACTTCCGTGGAAGTTTTTTGAGAATGCCAAATAGTATATCATCTTCTCACCAAAGTTCTTAGAATAGACAACATCTTTTTCCATCCCAAGGTCTTTAGCTATGGACTTACCAACTATCAAATTGCAAACAAATAAATCCAGTCTCCCATTTCTAAGCAACGTAAAACCGGTGACATCATCAATAACCGGTTCTTTTGTAAATGGAGCATTCCAAAACCAAGACCCGTAACCGTAACCAGAGCTGTAACCACATATAATAGTTTTAGGGATATTTTCGATTGAATCGAGTGGTATATTCCTGTTTTTCATTCTAAAGAGTACATCAACACCTGTACTTAGAGGCTCATCAGGATACAACAAAAATTCCTTTCTCTCATCGGACACCATCACACTCATTATACCATCGTATGCGTAAACTTTCATAGCTCCAAGACATCGTTCCCAAGGAAGAGTTCTAAAGATTGCCTGAAAACCCAGTCTTTTAAAAACGCTACTTACTGTATCAACGTCGAATCCTTTCCATTTTCCCTCTTTTTCATCGTACCACTCGTACGGTTTCCAATCAACCAACAAAATTTCAACGTTATTTCCGGGCAGTGCCAATCCATCAAGTTTGTATTTTTTGATTAAATTTTCAATCACACCTTTTTCGTTCACAACTTTTATTGCCTTGTATATCTTATCTGTAACAACCTTACTAAGGTTCTTACTAACAACCACATAATGATAAATCTTCTCGCTTATTAATTCTATGTTGTTATATTTATCAGGATAAAGAGAAATATAATATCCGTGTGGTAATGTTGCCCAAAAAATTGCATCTATTGTACCTTTATCAAGAGCTGAAATAGCTTCCTGTGGATTTTTAAAAGTCTTAATCTCGCTTTTTTTGAAAATAGACGACACTTTCCTCGATGGAAGAGTACCACCGATAACACCTATTCTAACATTTTGTAAAGTGTTAATCTTGTCTTCCATACCTTTTCTTATGGTAAACGTTTCTCTTATACTGTACAACGGAAATTTTACGTATTCTAAATTATCTTCTTTTTCTTGGAAGTATCCTATGCCTACTAAAATCTGTATTTCGTTGCGTTCGAGTTTCTCAAGGACTTCATTCGGTGTAAATAAAGTATTAGACTTGTATCTAATCTCTATGTTGCTCGATTTCAGTTCTTTATTCAACTCAGAAATTATATCATTGCACAATCCTTGGATTTTTCCATCTTTGATGAAATACTTCGGAGGTACATCGTGTCCGTATGTGTAAAGCACCAAACTAAAAACGGTATTAACGATAAGAATAAAAAGAACGGTAATTATGATTTTAACAAACTTGCCCATTATATCACCTTCTTTCACTTAAAAGCGCTTTCACCCCTTTGAATAATTTAAATAATCCAGTTATCACAAGAAATAGAAATACACCAAAAAAAGCCCCTGAAACATCGATTACCACATCGTTGAGCGAAGAACCTCTTCGGTAAAACAGTTGATTGTACTCATCGAAGATAGCCAACAACCCCGGTAACGATACACCAAGTAATGAAGCAATAATGATATCTTTTTTCCAAACGTAAAAGAAACTAACAGACAAAAGTCCAAATATAAAATAAAGCCCAAAGTGTGCGGTTTTTCTTATCAACATCTCAGCCGGTACGTACTGCGTTTTGAACCACCACATTTTTACTTTTCGCTCTATCTTCTGAAATAATTGAGTACTTGAAAAGTCTATCACACTATCGATTTTCTTCAAAACTTTGTACATGAAGTGCGATTGCATCGATGAAACTTCCGGTGGTTTCGATGAGAAGTAAAATATAACTCCTCCCCAAAAGATAAATACGATTGCAAAAATTATAGGAATCAACTTTCTATTCGATATATCTTTTGCCCATTTCATTTTGCTCAACTTTTGTAACCTCCATGTCTTAGACTTAATCTACGCTATCTTGCTAAAGCGACGTACTGTAATTTATTTTCATCGAATGTGAAATTCAGCTCTCCAGTTTCTCTCAGATGATTACAATAGGCTTTTAACGTTTGAGCTACCAAAACGTACTGCACCGCATCTATCTTCGTGGAAAATTTATCCGCAAAAAGTTTAATAAGTTCATCTATAGTTCTTGGGATGATACAAAATTCTTCAATTAATTGTTCCATCTCTCTAATTGCTGCCAGATTGAATTCAATTAAATCTTCGAATGCCTCAAAATCATTATCAGCGAAAATGTCACCATGACTTGGAACAATATATTTTACAAAGCTATTACTCCATTTTTTTAGACCTTCCAAGGTTTTTAAATGTTCTTTAATGTCGGTCAAATAAAAAACTTTGTATTTGTTGATAACTTCCTTAGATACCACGGAATCGGCTATAAAAAGTACACTGTCTACAAGAATTCCTATCATTTCAAATGAATGACCGTGTAACGGTATAATATCCAAACCGAGTTCTTCATTCGTGCCGGTTGTTAATATCTCAGATACAACCGATGGATTAGCCTTTAGAAATTTGTTGTTGATTTCTTTAAATGGCATTCCTCCGTACAGATACATAGGCTCAAGAATGGGATTTTCGATAAATAAACTCTCAAATTTCGTTGCAAAAATTCGGCATTTTAATCGATTTTGCAAAAAATAATTTCCACCTATGTGATCAGCATGTGAATGTGTGTTGATGATATTTTCTATCCTCCAGTTCATTTCAGAGGCTATTTTGTATATCTTCTTTCCGTAATCATCGCTACTACCACTGTCAATTATTGTAACTGTCCTTCCGTCCTTATTCAAAACAAATCCTATATTTACCGGTGCTTTTAAAACATAAATTTTTTCGGTTAGCTTTACTAAATTCATTGCATACCCCCTTTTCCGCTATAATTATACCACGTTTATAAAAGGATTTGATTTAAAAATTAAAAATAATAAAAGGGGCTTAATAACTTAAGCCCCTTTATTATTTTTAATTCTAATTTCTTAT
>CAZOAS010000093.1:0-6535 GCA_964577745.1 uncultured Fervidobacterium sp. | reverse complement strand
AGAGATTACTTTAGGAGGTGTCTTTGTGGCAAGGCATTTTAGAGATATACCACTTTGGAAAAATGTAACCGATGAAGAATGGAACGATTGGAAATGGCAGATAAGAAACAGAATTATGGATGTCGATACACTAAAACAAGTTATCAACTTAACTCCTGAGGAAGAAGAGGGTGTACGAAACGCGCTTAAAACCTTGAGAATGGCTATAACACCGTACTATGCAAGTTTGATGGATCCAGATAATCCAA
Source organism: uncultured Fervidobacterium sp. (assembly GCA_964577745.1). Taxonomy (GTDB): domain Bacteria; phylum Thermotogota; class Thermotogae; order Thermotogales; family Fervidobacteriaceae; genus Fervidobacterium. Next base: position 6,287 of record CAZOAS010000093.1, on the reverse strand, counting down.
AATGTCCAATCAGAAGGCAAGCCGTTCCAACAGCAAAAGAACTTGTCGTATCACCTTGGGATATGATGGATCCATTGCATGAAGATGAAGACTCTCCTGTTCCCGGATTAACACATAGATATCCAGATAGAGTGCTGATGCTTGTAACAGATATGTGTTCAATGTACTGTAGACACTGCACAAGACGAAGATTTGCAGGTCAACACGACAGAGCAAGAACAAAGCAAGAAATAGATGCGATGATAGAGTACGTAAGAGAAACACCACAAGTTAGAGATGTACTCATATCTGGTGGAGATGGATTACTCGTTGGGATAGAAATGCTTGAATACATACTCAAAGAATTAAGGAAGATAAAGCACGTGGAAATCATAAGAATCGGTACAAGAACACCCGTGGTTTTGCCACAGATGATTACACCGGAACTTACCGAAATGCTCAAGAAATATCACCCAATATGGATAAATACACACTTCAACCATCCAAAAGAGATAACACCAGAATCAACAAGAGCATGTGAGATGCTTGCTAATGCAGGTATACCACTTGGTAACCAATCGGTTTTATTGAGAGGTATCAACGACAGCCCGTACATCATGACGGAACTTGTGCATCAACTTGTTAAAATCAGAGTTAGACCATATTACATCTATCAATGCGATCTTTCACAAGGTTTAACTCACTTCAGAACGTCCGTTAAAAAAGGTCTCGAGATAATGGAAGCTCTTATCGGACACACATCAGGTTTCTGTGTGCCGTGGTTTGTTGTTGATGCACCAGCCGGTGGAGGTAAAATAAGAGTCATGCCAAATTACGTCATCTCAATGTCAGATCATACAGTTATCTTGAGAAATTACGAAGGAGTTATCGTTGCTTATCATGAACCGGAAGATACAGAAAGTGATGTCGATGATACCGAATACAGAGAAAAATATAAATTCTCAGGTGTTGCATCGCTCTTCACAGATAAAAAAATAAGTATCGAACCTGCTCACCTTGAAAGACACGAAAGAATTAAGCAATGGAAAGAAAAGAAAAAATAACCAAGTAAATAGTAAGGAGTGAAGGAAAAATGGATATAAACGAAATTTTTGTCGGACAAGTTTACGAAGTCAAAAGAATTGTGACAGATGAGATGGTGAAATTATTTGCCGAAGCTACAGGAGATAAGAACCCTGTGCATCTTGATGAAGAATTCGCAAAAAATACGATATTTGGTGGTAGGATTGCTCACGGTATCTTGTCACTTGGGATTATCTCCGCGGTACTTGGTATGGAATTTCCAGGCGCTGGAACGATATACCTAATGCAAAATGCTAAATTCAAACGTCCAGTTTACGTTGGTGAAGAAGTAACGGTTAAGCTCGTTGTGAAAGAAGTTGACAAAGAAAAACGAAGAGTTTTACTTGATACATTCGTTGTGAAAGAAAACGGAGACAATGCAATCGAAGGAGAGGCTCTTGTTAAAGTCTGATGCTCGATGTACAAGATAAAGAATGGCTCATATCATCCGTTTTGTCAGTTAAAACACTTGCGATAATAGGCTTAGAGAAAAATACAGGTAAGACCGAAACGCTGAATTTTGTCGTTCAACATATCAAAAAGCTAAAAACAATCGGTCTTACATCCATAGGTACAGACGGTGAAGAAAAGGATATAGTCTTCGGTACGTTGAAACCATCGGTGTACGTCGATAGTAATTTTGTTTACACAACGACGGAGTTATTCTTCAAAAGACGTACTGTTTTATCTGAGATTTTGCATGTTTCAAGTCAATCGACACCAACTGGTAGAGTTATCATCGCACGTACGCATGAATCTGGTAAGGTGATATTATCTGGTCCACCTTCAACTGTATGGATGAGTGAAGTGGTAAATAGATTACACCAGTATTCAGAACTTGTCATTGTTGATGGTGCACTTTCAAGGTTCAGCCAAGCAAATCCAACGATTGCAGACGGTATAATACTTGCAACTGGTGCAGCTTATTCACTTGACAAAAAGGAAATTATCAAACATACAAAGTATATATATAACTTGTGTAACTTACCAACAGTCGATGAAAAGACTTTTTCGATCCTTAATAAGAAAAATGTAATCTGTATATGCGATGGCAAGGAATGGCAAGAAACAGAATTGAAATCCGCTCTCGATGTTCAAAGACTTAAAGAGCTGAATTCTAATTTTTCATCAATTTACATACCCGGAGCCTTAACAGATAACGTACTTAGACACGTGCATGACAAAGAGATAATCGTAAAAGACTTCACCAAGATATTCGTGTCGTACGAGCAATTTTTAAAATACAAACCTAAGATAAAAGTACTAGAAAAAAGCAATATAATAGGCATAACAATTAATCCGTATTCTCCGACAGGTTACGTACTCGATTCGGAAAGTATCATTAAAGAACTTAAAGAAATAATTCAAGATATTCCAATAATCGACGTGCGAAGGTGAGTAACAACGATGGTCACAATCCCAAAGACGGAAGAATTTGAACGTGTAACTGGATTTGACTATATAAAGAACTTAATAGACCCAAAGACACCTTTTGGTCAAAAATTTTTCAAACATCTAAAACCATTGAGTTACGAACACATCTCTCAACATCTATCGGATACGGAACTAATAATAAAACTCATCCGAAGTTCGGTAATCAATGAAGATACACTTCACGACCTTGAATGTGTAATCGACATATCCAACAGCGTTGAGAGATTGAAAATTCATCAAATACTTGATGAAATAGAGTTATTTGAGATAAAAAATTATGCTCTTGTAATTGAAAAGATACGCGAAAGTTTGAAAGGAAAGTTACCCAACAATTTATTACCACCGTCGCTTGAAAACGTGGTTTTTATCCTTGATCCAGAAGGGCTCAAATTACCAACTTTTTACATATACGATGCATACAGTGAAGAACTGAAAACTTTACGCAAAAAGAAACGTGAACTCCAAAAGCAAGAGTCGACAGATGAAACTGCATTAATCGAAATTACGCAAAGAGAACTGGAACTTGAAAGACAGATCCTTCAAGAAATTAGCGAAAAACTTTCAAACGAAGTTTTCCATCTATCAGAATCTATTGAAAAAATCAAGTACCTTGACGTGATTATCGCAAAAGCAAGACTTGCGCTCGAACTTGGTTTAACAAAACCGACGATTTTGCACATTCCAGAAAATGAAGAGGACTATTCTATTGTAATTGAAGGTATGTTCAATCCGAAACTGAAAGCCGAACTTGAGAAAAAGTCGAAGAATTACCAACCCGTTGACATACGTATAGATCAAGGTGTCACAGTTATCGTCGGTGCGAATATGTCTGGAAAGAGTGTTGTTTTAAGAACAATAGCGCTCATCCAATACATGGCACAACTTGGATTCTTCGTACCAGCTTTGAAATGTCGCACAGTTTATTTAAAAAACATCTGTATAGTAGCCGAAGATTACCAAAGACCACTCTCAGGACTCTCATCGTTTGGTTCGGAAATGTTAATGATAAACGAAACTTTCCGAAAAGCAAAAGAAGGTTATAGTCTCGTGCTAATAGATGAACCGGCAAGAACAACGAACCCTTACGAAGGTTCCGTTATTGTGAATACACTTGTTAGGGAATTTGGAAAACTAAACGTATACACACTGATTGTTACGCATTTCGATGATATAATAGCTCCAAGACGCTTGAGAGTTAAGGGACTCAAGGAAGAAAATCTAAAACAATTGCAAAATTACAAACCTGAAGAATTAATAAACCACATCCAAGATTACATAGATTACTCATTAATAGAAACAACAGAATCATCTGTTCCAAAAGAAGCAACTAAAATAATGGAAATACTTGGTATCGATAGAAACCTTATACCAGAAACCGGGACTGAAAACTTGTAGCTTTCATTCGAGGAGGTTTTACCATGCCAGAGGTATTTGAGAGTAAACTTGGTATAGACCAAAAGAAAGTTGAAAAGGCACGTCAACTTGCAAAAGATATAGCCACCGATGTTGTTGAATTTGTTAAGAAATATTCCACAGTGAGTGTGGAAAGAACGATATGTAGGTTCTTCGGTATAGATGGTGTGAACAACGAAGATATTCCACTCCCCAACGTTGTTGTTGATCATCTAAAAGAAAAAGGTGCGCTCCAAGATGGTGTGGCACTCTATCTTGGTAATGCCATACTTGAAACTGGTATGACACCTCAAGAAATTGCACAACAAATTGCCGACGGAAAGCTTGACTTAACCAAATTACCTATGCATAACATAGATGACATAAAAGGGATAATCGATGACCTCTCGGATAAAGCGATAAAAACGATCGACGAAAGAAAAGAGGAAAGAAAAAGATTACTCGAAGAACTCGGCGATCCAGCGCAACCGTACGTCTACGTTATCGTTGCAACAGGAAACATATACGAAGACGTTGTCCAAGCACAAGCAGCTGTTAGACAAGGTGCTGATATAATCGCTGTTATTCGTTCAACAGCACAAAGTTTACTTGACTATGTTCCATACGGCATAACAACAGAAGGTTTCGGTGGTACATTTGCCACACAAGAGAATTTCAAAATAATGAGAAAAGCGCTCGATGAAGTGGCAAAGGAAGTTGGACGTTACATCCGACAAACGAATTATAGCTCAGGATTATGTATGCCAGAAATTGCTGCACTTGGTGCACTCGAACGACTCGACGTGATGCTCAACGATGCACTTTACGGTATACTTTTTAGAGACATAAACATGATACGAACAATGGTTGACCAGTACTTCTCAAGAATTATACTTGGTTATGCTGGAATTATCATAAATACTGGTGAAGATAACTACTTAACAACAGCCGATGCATACGAACAAGGTTACACTGTCATCTCATCGCAACTTATAAACGAACAACTCGCACTCTTAGCTGGAATACCAGAAGAACAAATGGGACTTGGACATGCATTTGAAATGGACCCATCACTTGAAAATGGATTTTTGTACGAACTTGCTCAAGCTCAACTATCAAGAGAACTATTCCCGAAAGCACCACTTAAATACATGCCACCAACAAGATTCATGACTGGTAACATATTCAGAGGATTGGTACAAGATGCGATGTTCAACGTTATTGGTATATGGACAAAACAAGGTATCCAATTACTCGGTATGATGACAGAAGCTATCCATACACCATTCTTATCTGATAGATACGTTGCTATCGATACGGCTAAATACATATTCAACAACATGAAAAATCTCGGTGACGAAATTATATTCAAACCTGGTGGAATAATACAAAAACGTGCACAAGAAGTACTCGACCAAGCTATAGAATTACTTGAAAAAATGAGAGAAGATGGATTGTTTAAATCACTTGAAAAAGGCGTATTCGCAAACACAAAACGACCAATCAAAGGCGGAAAAGGACTCGACGGAGTATTCGAAAAAGGCAAGTACTATTACAACCCATTTGAAGAAAAACTATTGAAACACTAACTTGCGCTACTCGGAAGGGGGAATTCCATGTCTGGAGGGTTATACTCACTTGAAAAGAAAGATTTTGACAAGACGCTCAATTTAAAGGCGATAAAACCATATGGAGATACAATGAACGATGGAAAAGTACAGGTAAGTTTCACATTACCTGTACCAGATGGTGATGAAGCTGTTGAAGCGGCAAAACAGCTCATGAAAAAGATGGGCCTCGACAATCCAATGATAGTCTATCACCATCAACTCACTCCCGGTTTCACATTCTTCGTTGGATATGGTGACTGTGTGCATACTGTCGATTACACAGCGATAAGTGTACCGAAAGTTGAAGTACACAGAATGTCGATGGAAGAGATAGATGAGTTTATAGAAAAAAACATTGGAAGGAAACTCGTCGTTGTAGGAGCGACGACTGGAACAGATGCACACACCGTCGGGCTTGATGCGATACTCAACATGAAAGGTTTTGCAGGACATTACGGACTTGAGCGGTATAAAATGTTTGAAGTATACAACATGGGAAGCCAGGTCCCAAACGAAGAATTCGTGGCAAAAGCGATAGAAGTAAAAGCAGATGCACTCTTAGTATCACAAACAGTCACACAAAAGAATGTGCATATAAAGAACTTAACAAACCTAATAGAAATCCTTGAAGCGGAAGGAATAAGAAAAGACGTAATCGTTGTCGTCGGTGGACCAAGGATAACGCACGAACTTGCAAAAGAACTCGGTTTTGACGCAGGCTTTGGACCAGGAACATTCGCCGAGGATGTGGGTGCATTCATCGCACAAGAATGGGTGAGAAGGCATAAA
>CAZOAS010000092.1:0-6669 GCA_964577745.1 uncultured Fervidobacterium sp. | reverse complement strand
AATTACCCTGAAAATACGCAAGACCTTTTGATTCAGTCTCCGCAAGACCTTATCAGGTTAGCTGATACGGCTCTGTACCATGCGAAGAACACCGGAAAAGATAAGATAGTAATTTATTCGGAGGGAATGACTGGTGGATTGCATGCTTGATATACCAAGACAACTTCTTGAAAAATTGTGGGAATACGGATGCGATACTTTACTTAACGAGGAACTTTCCGCTCATGTTAGTTTTAAACTCGGTGGAAACGTTCCATTGTTCGTTATCCCAAGTTCCTTAGACGGCTTGATAAAAACCATTAACTTATTAAGAAATGAAAAAATTCCTTTCCGCATACTGGGAAAAGGTACTAACATTCTTCCATCCGATGGAGTCTTACCGTTTGTAATAATATCGACTGAACGAATAGATGATTACACAATTGATGATTGTAAAATTTCCATCGGTGCTGGTGCATCGTTCAAAAAGCTCTGTTTAATTGCCTTTGAAAATGAACTTTCCGGGTTAGAACGTGCTTATGGGCTTCCCGGAAGTGTTGGCGGGGCTGTGTACATGAATGCTGGGTGCTATGGATGGGAAACAGCGGAAAATATCTTGGAAGTTATCGCTTTTGATGGTGTGAAAATAGTTAAATTAACGAAAAATGAATTGAACTTTTCGTATAGAAGCAGTGTATTTAAATCTCAAAAAAATATGATAATTCTCCAAGCCACATTCAAACTTTCAAAAGGTAAAAGAGATAAAATATTTAATCTTATGATAGATACGATGAGAAAAAGATACGAAAAACAACCTCTTGAATACCCAAGTGCGGGAAGTGTATTCAAAAGACCAAAGCCGGATTTTTACGTCGGTACTGCTATCGAATCTTTGGGACTGAAAGGTTTTTCCATAGGGGGAGCTCAGATTTCAGAAAAGCACGCTGGATTTATAATAAATAAAGGTAATGCAACAGCGGAAGATGTTTTAAGATTGATAGATTACGTCAAATCGAAAATAAAAGAACATTACGGAGTCGAATTAGAAACTGAAGTGGAAATATGGAAATAGTTCATATCATAATAATCTATTAATCTGGAGGTGGAGATTGTGGCTATTGAAAAAGGGTTGGTATGGAAAAAAAGAACGAGAGAGGAAATTGAAAGGTTTTCCGAAAATTACAAGTTATTTATAGACTTTGCTAAGACAGAAAGGTTGGCGGTTGAATACTTCGAAAAGCTTTTAACTGAAAATGGTTTTATAAATATAGAAAACTCTCAAGAGGTCGCTGGAGAGAGGTTTTTTTACGTGAACCGTGGTAAATCTCTTGTCGCTATAAAGGGTGACATTACGAAGGGCATTAACTTTGTTGTTGCCCATGTTGATGCACCAAGAATTGACCTCAGACCGTATCCGCTTTACGAAGACAACGGTATTGCATTAGCTGAGACGCACTACTACGGTGGGGTGAAAAAATATCAATGGCTGAGCCTTCCGTTGGCTTTGGTTGGGGTTGTCGTAAAAGAACATGGTGAAAAGATAAACGTTTGCATCGGTTGCGATGAAAAAGATCCTGTATTCGTACTACCGGATCTTTTACCGCACCTTGATAAGGAAGACAGAAAAGTGAGTGAGCAATTCAAAGCAGACAAAATGAACCTTTTACTTGGTTCAATACCTATAGATGAAGAGAAAAAAGAACCAGTGAAACAATATGTGCTCAAAATACTGAAAGAAAAATACGGAATAGACGAAGAAGATTTTATAAGCGCCGATTTGGAACTTGTTCCTGCTTTGAAGCCAAGAGATGTAGGAATTGATGGTAGTTTCATAGGAGCTTATGGACACGATGATAGGATATGCGCTTATCAAGCTGTTATGGCTTTATTGAATGCCGAAATTTACGAAGACCAAAAGGCAGCTGGCGTGATTCTCTTTGACAGAGAAGAAATTGGAAGCGAAGGAGATGCTGGTGCGCAAGCAAGATTTTACAGAAGCTTTTTGAGAAAATTGATAAAGTCAAAAGGGTACAGTGATTCTGAGAGTATGTTAGATGAAATCATATCTAAATCAACAGTTATATCCGCTGATGTAACAACACTTTACGATCCATCTTACCCGGAAGTACACGATAAGCTCAACGTTGCTAAAGCTGGATACGGTGTTGCAATTGTAAAATACACAGGGAGTCGTGGAAAAGCTGGAGCGAGCGAAGCGCACGCAGAGCTTATTGCAAGAGTGAGAAACGTACTCAACAAAAATGGTATTTCATGGCAAGTCAGCTTACTTGGGAAAGCTGACGTTGGTGGTGGTGGAACGGTGGCAAAATTCTTAGCAAAGGAAGGATTTGACACAATAGATATGGGACCTGGACTAATGAGTATGCATGCTCCATTTGAACTTGTATCAAAAGCCGATCTCTATGAAACTTACCTCGCATTCAAAGTACTGATGGAACAGCTCTAACGGGGGGTAACAAAATGCAAGATTTGGTTAAAGTTAAGAATGACGAACTATACACAGATCTTGAAAAATTACTTCGTGATGTTTGTTTTCGTATAAGGGTGCATGGACGAGAGGCGCTTAAAAATTACTCTATCACCAATGCACAATTTGAGTTACTGCAAAGAATTTACTTTAACGGTCCACAAACAATGACAAAGTTAAGCCAGATGCTTGGTATAGCCAAGAGTACAACAACGGGACTTGTGATGAGACTCGAAAGAGATGGATTTTTGAATAGAAAACAAGATAAGAAAGATAAGAGAATTTCCGTCGTAGAGATTACTCCACTTGGGGAGGAAGTTATAAAAGCTGTTATAAATTACAGAGTTAACTACATAAAAATAATTTGTGAAAAAATGTCCGAGGAAAATGTGGATAAACTCTATAAAAACTTGTTAAACTTTTTCAATGCAGCAGACGAAGTCGATAAAACCGATAGGTAAGTAAAGGTGATAGAATGTTGAATAGGAATATTGGAACCATAATTTTAGTTTTTACTCTATTGATGTTGAGTACTTCATTTGGACTTACCGTAATTGCGGAAAAAGGTTCCATAGTATATTACAACGGTTCTCTCATTGGTGCTATCAAAGATAACTCGATATCTTTCTCAGCGACATTTCCGGGTATACTTAAAGTTGTCAAACCTGGATATTTACCATTTGAAAAGGAAATAACCGAAGATGGAACTGTTGTTGCCTATCTGGCAATGCCAGGTTATCTCAGAATTAACGTTACTCCAGAAAACGCTGAAATATACATCAACGATGTGAGATATTATCCAAATACCAAGTACGATATGCAACCGGGTCAATACAAACTGAAAGTTACAGCCCCTGGATATACAACTAAAATTATCGAATTTTCTATTAATAAGAGCGAAGAAAAGGTGATAAATGTATCCTTGAAAAAAACTGTAACATTAACCATTAATTCAAGTGAGAGCATCTCTAATGTGTTTTTTGGTGTAAAAACCATCGACGTACCAAACGTAATTGAAGTTTTGCCAGGTACTTATAAATTAATAATTTCTGGAAAGTTCGTTTATAACATTCAAGAGTTTAAAATCCCTCCAGTTGACAGTTTTTCAATAACGATAAATACGCAGAAAAAGTATAACCTTCAGATAATGGGTGACCCTGAGAACGCGTATGCTAAGATTAACGAAAAGACTTATAAATTACCGTTCGATGGAGATTTACCTGAAGGGAAGTATACAATCAAAATCTTTGCTGATGGATACAAAGAAGAAGTGAGGGAAATAGAACTATCGGAAGATAAAGTTATAAGCTATATTTTGAACCCAATTGACTTGCACAAAATTGAAATTTTGGAAGAAGATTACAAGATAGAGTTCGATGGATTCCAACTCGATAAAGCTGTACGACGCGTATATTTCACAACAATAAAAGATAGGGAAAATAAGATTGTTTGGTTCGGTTTTAGCGATGGTACGTTACGTTGGCTTCCAAGCACAGTTCCTATAGCTATAAGTCCTGATTTTCAAGTAACGATAGCTGGTAAATCTTTTCAAGGACCTGCGATTTTGCATGTCCAAAAAGGTCAGAAGATAAGTCTGTACAACAGACTGATTGGGACCAGGACACTTATTATAGATGAACTTAGTATTTTCGATAGTCCAGATAAGTGTTTAGTAAACATTTATTCGAAAACAACTCTAGATGTTTTTTTAGATGGAAACTATATTGGAAAAACACCTATTTATCTTTTTGTTACAAACGCTGGTAATCACGAGCTTGTCTTGAAGAAAAACGAACAAGAGGTATTTAGAAACCAAATTTCTATCTTACAAGGAAAACTCAATGAATTCTCAATTGACAAATAGATAAGCAGTAAGAATAGTCTGATAGTCTGAGGGGTGAGCAGAATGAAAAATAAAAACGTTTTGTTACTTATACTTGTTTTCACAGTATCTGCATTTTTGACTATTTCGTTTGGTGCTGTTACCATAAAAGACCTTTCACCTTCCGCGACTGGTTACAAAGCTGTTGCAGATTTGGTCGAAAAAAAGATTATGGACGTTGACGCCAATGGTAATTTTAAACCTTCCTTATTGATAACCAAATTAGATTTAGCAAGATACTTATACAATCTTATATATTATTTCAATCTTGATAGTTCCTCACAGACCGCATCTCAAAAAGCTGCTGTAAGTACTGATGATCTAAAAAAACTCGACAGTAGGATTTCAGGAGTTGAGAAAGTAATTCAAAGTCTTCAAACCGATGTAAATGCTTTGAAAAAGCTTGATGGAGCGATTTCGGATATTAATAAAAATGTTCAAAACGCTCAAAGTGAGTTAACTAAACTCACAAGCAGACTTTCGACAGTCGAGAGAAGTATTTTAGGTCTTCAAACCGATGTAAGTGATCTGAAAAAGCTTGACAGTAAGGTTGCTGGTATAGATAAAGATGTTCAAAATATTCAGAGCGAACTAACGAGGATTGGTAATAGAATTTCAACCGCCGAAAGAAATATTCAGAATCTTCAAACTGATCTAAATGAAGTAAAAAATCTCGGTGTAAGAGTTTCAAATTTAGAGAAATATCTGCAGAGTATCCAAACCATCCAGGATGTAAGTAAACTTGAAGGGAGAATTTCAAATCTTGAAAGAAACTTACAAAGTCTTCAAACCGATTTAAATGAGCTAAAAAATCTTAATACTAAGGTTTCGAATCTTGAAAAAAGCATCCAAACCGTACAAAACATTCAAGATATAACGAAACTTGACAACAGAATTTCCACCTTGGAAAAAAGTTTGCAAAATACTCAAAACGAACTAAATGAGCTAAAAAATCTTGGTACAAAAGTTGCTACTTTGGAAAAAAACGTACAGGTTGTTCCAACTTCGCAAGACCTAAACAAACTTGATAATAGAATTTCGACACTTGAGAAGAATTTACAAAGTCTTCAAGCTGATGTAAGTGATTTAAAAAAGTTCGATAACAAGATTTCCGGTATTGAGAAGGAACTCCAAAATATAAAAAACCTTCAGGACGTAAGTAAGATGGATGTAAGATTCTCAGAGTTGGATAAAAAAGTTCAAGATTTGCAAACTGATGTAAATGAATTGAAGAGGCTTAGTGCTAAGGTTTTAAACTTTGAAAAGAGTATGCAGAATGCCCAAAACGACATCAACAGTATAAAAAGTAAAATCGAAGAAATGGCAAAAAGATTAACAAGTTTAGAAGAAATCACCGAAAATCAGCGTGTCAAAGGAGAAGAACTCAATTCCAGAATTACTTTATTAAATCAACAAATTGAACAAGTTGAATCAGAACTCAAAGAAAGTGTAAACAACTTCAACATGGAAATAAACTCCATTAAAGAAGTTTTAAACTTTCTATCGCGGGAAGACAAAACTAATAAAGCAGAAATATCTAATTTATCTGATAAATTAAAAAACATGGAAACACAGTTAAATAAACAACTTCAAGATTTGCAAAACGTCAAAGAAAGTTTGAACAGTTTAAGTAAGATTGTTGAAATCGACACTTCCAAAATAGAAGAATTACAAAAAGATTTTGAAAACACTAAGAACGATTTAGATAGTAGATTGTCTAAAATAGAAGGACTGATAAACAAATCGGATGATTTCATGAAAAGATTGGAAGCTGTTGATGTTATAACCGTTGCTAACACCTTTAATAATCTTCAGTTACTGACAAATCGTTTTGACCAACTTGAATCAAAGCTCGTAGCTTTAGAGAAAAAAGATGCTTCATCAACAGAAAAATTGAATACTCAGTTGGACGAACTAAAAGCAGAAAGTAAGAAGAACTTCGACAAAATCGAAAATGATATTTCAGAAGTCAAATCTCAAGAAACATCACTTGCGGGACAGATAACAACTAACAAAAAAGAAATCGAAAACTTAAAAAACGAATTGAATTTAACACGAATATTAACTATAATTGGTTTGTCCCTTTCCGTTATACTTGCTATCGTAATTGCTGTTCAATATTAAAGGGAGATATTTAAAATGATAGGTGTAGCTTTAGAAGCTGGAGGCGTTAAGGGATTTGTTCATATAGCCACTTTGAAACTATTTGACGTATATAACCAAAAACCGGATATTGTTGGTGGTTCGTCTTTTGGTTCGATTGTCGGTACGTTATATTCGATATATCAAGATGCTGATAAGGTTTATGCTGTACTTTCTG
>CAZOAS010000091.1:1171-6739 GCA_964577745.1 uncultured Fervidobacterium sp. | reverse complement strand
GATGTGTTAGTTACATATGCTGATACAACCGAGCTTGAAAGAGAAATAAATTTCAGTCCAAACACACCACTTGAGGAAGGATTGAGAAGATTTTACGAATGGTACAAGACATACTATGGCATAGAGGTGTAAAATTGTGAAAATAGCGATAGCGGGAGCAGGATACGTAGGTTTTTCACTTGGTGTAATGCTTTCTCAATATCATGAAATAGTGATGTACGATATCAACCAAGAGCGGGTCAGGTTAATAAACGAAAAACGTTCACCGATAATAGACAAAGACATACAGATATACCTTCGTGAGAAAAAACTCAACATCCGTGCAACAACTGATCCAAAAGAAGCATTTACTAATGCTAAATACATAATTGTAGCCACATCTGCAGATTTTGATCCGACCGTAGGACGATTCGATACAAGTTCAATCGAAGATGTGATATCCAAAGCGTTGAGTATAAACACAAACGCGTTGATAGTGATAAAATCAACCATCCCGATAGGTTACACGAAAGGATTGAGAAAAAAATTCGACACAAACAACATCATCTTTTCACCCGAATTCTTAAGAGAAGGTAGTGCACTTTACGATAATCTTTATCCTTCAAGAATAGTTGTTGGTGAAAAATCAGATAGAGCGATGAAATTTGCAGAACTTATCAAAGATGCAACGGAAAAAAAGAACGTTCCCATATTTTTAACAAACTCCGAGGAAGCTGAGGCGATAAAATTATTTGCAAATGCGTACTTGGCAATGCGTGTGGCGTTCTTCAACGAACTTGACACATTCGCATTTGAAAATGAACTCGATGCACAAGAGATAATAAAAGGCATATGTCTTGATCCAAGGATTGGTGAGCAGTACAACAACCCATCGTTTGGATACGGTGGTTATTGTTTACCAAAAGATACAAAGCAACTGCACATGCACTTCGTGGACTCGAAAGTACCGAGTTCTTTAGTCTCGGCGATCATAGAATCAAACCAAAAAAGAAAAGAATACATAGTAAAAAAGATACTCGAGAAAAATCCGAAAGTTGTTGGTATACACAGACTCACATCGAAACTCAACGGTGATAACTTCAGAAAATCAGCTGTTATGGATGTTGTAAAATCACTCATATCCCATGGAATAAAAGTCATCGCTTATGAACCATTGATAGATAGTAGTGAACAAAAGAAAATCTCGATGGAAGGTGTCGAATTCGTACAAAACCTTAGCGAATTCAAAGAAAAATCAGAACTCATAGTTGCAAATAGAATATCAGAAGAACTTTACGACGTACTTGATAAAGTATTCACAAGAGATATATTCCACAGAGATTAAACGAAAAACAATAACAGAGGTGCAACACATTTGAAAAACATACTCATACCAATAAACGTACTTGGGATAGGTGGGATGGAAAAAGTACTCGTAAACATAGCAAACAACTTGGATAAAGGAAAATACAAAGTTCACATCGCTTACATTGAAGATGGATCTTATCGGTCACTTGTAAAACCACACATCGAACTTATAAAATTACGAAAAAAACCGTTTATACACTTACCGAACGAGCTTTTAAAAATCATAAATTCAAAAAACATAGACGTTGTACTCCACAGCTGGCCCAAACTTGGTGTATACTCGTATATACAATCGACATATTCAAAAACAAACGCATCTGTTATATTCAGAGTCCCCATATCACTTGAAAGATACGTACAACATCATAGAATCTTAGATAATGCGATAGCAAGACACATAATCTCTGGTACACTAAAAAGCTCGGATCAAATAATCGCACTGTGTAACGAAATGGGCGATGAACTGATAAAGCAATTTCAACTTCCGAAAGACAAACTGAGAATAATATACAATCCAATCGACATAGAACACATACAAAAAAAGATGGTTGAATACAATCCGTTTGAAAATTCAAATCATGTGAACATCTTATCCATAGGCAGACTCGAGTATCAAAAAGGCTTTGACGTATTAATATATGCTTTTGAAAAAATCATTAAAAACATTCCACATGCAAAACTCACGATCATTGGTACCGGTACACAGAAAGAAAAACTCCAAAAACTCGTTCAAACGTTAAAACTAAGCCAACATGTACAGATACTTCCATGGACGGAAAATCCATACCCTTATATACATTATGCAGACCTTTTCGTATTACCGTCTCGATACGAAGGCTATCCTAACGTATTACTCGAAGCACTCGCATGTGGCACAAAAATAGTCGCAACAGATTGCCCATCTGGTCCAAAAGAAATAATAGACACAAAATACGGCTGGCTTGCAAAAAGTGAAGATCCAGATGATTTAGCTGAAAAAATAATAATCGCTCTTAAAAGTGAAATAGACAAAGAGATGCTGAAAACTCGTGCACAGTCGTACGATATAAAAAAAATCGTAAAATCATACGAAGAAATAATCGACAATGTAACACGCCAAAAAGTCCTCATCTTCACACCGAAACTCGGCGGTGGTGGTGCAGAAAAAATCGCAGTCATGTTGGCAAATCATCTTACAAAACAATTCAACACAACGATAGCTTACATCCAAGATGGTGCGTACTGCAAAGAACTCAACCAAAGTGTAAAAAAACTCAAATTACATTCAAAACGCGCAAGAGGAATAATTTTCGAAATGGAAAAAATATACAAAATTGAAAGACCACACATCGTGCTCACAACACAACCACATGCAACTTTATCCGTTGTACTATGGAAATTATTGACAAAACGACCAGTTAAAACCATAGCAAGACTCCAAAACTTACCAGAAAGTATAACCAAAAATCCATTCAAAAAAGCTCTTTACTCACTTGCATTCACCAAACCGGACGTATTAATAGCTCAATGCCAAGACATGAAAGAACATCTACAAAAAACATTCAACATCCCAAACGAAAAAGTGCACGTAATATATAATCCGGTGAACATAGAAGATATACACAAAAAAATCACATCACAAAATCCATTCAAAGATAAAGAAGCCATAAACATACTATCAGTCTCTCGACTTGAATACGTAAAAGGTATAGATATACTCTTAAAAGCATTCAAGATAGTAAAATCCCAAATGCCAAAAGCTGTACTCACAATCATAGGTACGGGAAGTTACGAAACAAAACTCAAACAATTAGCATGTGAACTTAATTTACAAGACTCAGTCGACTTTCTTGGCTGGCAGGATAATCCGTACAACTATATGTACTATGCCGATGTTGTCGTCTTAGCTTCAAGAAGAGAAGGACTTCCAAACACACTCTTAGAAGCACTTGCGTGCGGTGCAAAAGTTGTGGCAACAGATTGCCCAACAGGACCAGCAGAAATCATCGGGCAAGACGAAAAATACGGCTGGCTTGCACCTGTTGAAGATTTCGAAAAATTAGCTCAAAAAATAATCGAAGCATTACAAAATAAGCCCAAAAATACAGAAGAATACATAACAGAAACATTCGGTTCAGAAAAAATTTTTGAACAATTTTCAAAAATCGTTGTCAAAATTTTAGACGGTAACTCGAAATAAGAAAAATTCAAGAAAGGGAACACACATGAACATCTTACTAATAACCAAACTATGGACAGGGCTCGTACCGTTCTTTACAAAAAAAGAAAACAGAGCATACGGAATGCCGGCGTTCTTCAACACATTAAACATATTACTAAGCGATGATGCCATAGAAAAAATATACATCATACTCTTTGTAAAATCGAGCAAAAAACAAAGGAAAACATTAAAAAAACAAATTCCAAACGTACCAACTTGCTATGAACATAAATTGAAAATCTACCAATTTCATTACAACAGATACAGAGAAATAATACTCAAATTCCCGTTAGCACTACTCTTAGCACTGTGGATAGTAACAACCAAAAAGATCAAACTCGTATACGGACACGGAACAGTTGGTGCACTCGCAGGACTCGTTTCGATACTAACTGGTGTAAAAAACATACGGCGCGTGTACGGAGTATCGTATCTGATGAAATACATAGACAAACCGAAAAAAATGAAATTCAAAGAACCACTGGATTACTTAACACTCACACTACCAGCTGAAATGCTCATCATAACAAACGACGGCTCAAAAGGTGATGCTCTATTCTCAGTACTGAACAAAAACAAAAACAAAATAAAAGAATTCCACTTTCTAATAAACCCGGTCGACAAAAACATACAAAAAAAAATAAAAAAACCAGCGATAAACATAGACGAAAATTCACAGTACATCTCCTACATCTCGCGGATAGAAAAAGACAAAGGACAAGACAAACTTATCGAAACCTTAATAATACTTAAAGAAAGAGGCATTAAAATAAAAACGTACATAATCGGACAAATAAGCGATGAACCATTTTACAACGAACTTATTAACAAAATAAACCAACATTCGTTAAATGAATATGTACACATCATCACAGGATTACCATGGGAAGAAACGATGTACATCTTAGCACGTTCAACGATTACATGCGTATTTTACAAAACACCGAACCTAAGCAACGTATTTCTCGAAGCTCTTTCACTCGGCGTGCCGATAATAGCTATAAATACGTACAACTCACTTCACATAATACCAGACGATGTATTTTACAAACTACCAGAAACAGCACACCAAGAACCGAAAATAATAGCCGATGCGCTCCAAGAACTACTGAGCAACGAACAAAAAAGAAGAACAATATCTATCAAAGCCAAAATATTCGCCATGCAAACATTACAAACGTGGCAAGAGCGAGCAAAACTCGAAAAACAATGGATACACAAAACAGCAAATCAAATGACGAAAGGTAAGCTCTTTGGAAAATCACGATGAAAACTCAAAATCCTATTGACATACGCTTAAAAAAAATGCTATAATACTATTCGAACGCTAAAATACCAATAATGTAAAGCAAGCTAAGAAAAGTCTCAAAAACTTGACTAAGTGTGTTTTTTTATGGTAAAATATCAAAGAGTTGTCAGCTCAGTTCATTAAGGTCATTGAAAAGTTAATATCCGAAAACTAAAAGCTACACTACATATTAGATATTAAAAACACCAAAAAGGGGGGATGGAAAAGTTAAATTGTTTTTTTTAGATAACACATGAAGTTTCTCATCACTTAGAAAAACATTTAAGAGGAGGTGTACACTTATGAAAAAGTTGGGATTGCTTGTCCTTAGTATCGTTGTAACGATAGTATTGTTGTTCAGCTGTTCTCAACCAGCACCAAAAGCAAAGACGGATGGTATAGTTCTTAGATTTGTAGCGAAAGCACCGGAGATTGAAGCACTCAAAACAGAACCAAAGATAGCCAACGCATTCTACGAAGCCATTAGACCAGCAAGTGCAACGGTTGAAGTTTACAAAGGCCCTGTAAAATTAGCACAAAAGTTTGCAAACGAAGTCAAAATTTCTGGTAAAACTTACGAATTTTCTGTTGTATTTGGAGAAGGAGAACTTGAGAAAGATACTTATGAATTAAGAGTCAAACTCCATCCAGCAAACGTAGGATATTACAGAAATGTGCCTGGCAATACAGAAATCATGTCTGCAACCACGACGCTCAATTTCGATGCAACATC
>CAZOAS010000091.1:0-1071 GCA_964577745.1 uncultured Fervidobacterium sp. | reverse complement strand
GTCTACAGATTCGAGGTTAGTTTAGAAGCATCAAATCATGTGGATTATTTCACAACGAAGCAATACGAACCTCTCATAATTACAGCACTCTGTCTGCCTGGAATAACCAATCAAGCAACACTCGTTATAGGTGAGAATGGAACATACAGATTGAATATATTCCTCGAGCAAGAGAAGGATTTTAGTTTATCAGATCAAAACACCGAATTCTTCCTCTTTGGTAGCTCACCGGTTGTGCTTGTTGGGAATCAACTGAAATATGCAACAGGTACGAAATTTAAGGATGTTCAATTACAAGATGGTCTTAGCTTTTCATCAGCCATTGTTGGTTTAGCAACGAAATTTGTCGAATACAACAGTGCACTTTACTTCGGAATTAACGGGACGAACAACAAAGGATACATCGTTGCAAGCACGAATTTGACAAACATAGCAACACAAGGGACTTTAAGTATCTTGACTGGTGATGCAACATTTGCAAGTAGGTTTATTGGAGTTATAGGTAACAAAATTTACGCAGTTGGTGAAAAATCTGGAGCACATTACGTGGTAAGATTTAATGCAGCGAATCTTACTCATACGGCATCTATAATAGATGGTGCTACATTCGTTGGTGATAATATTGCCGAACCTGTGATTGTAAACAACGTTTTTGTTGTACCTATTACGAATGGTTCAACTTATGCAATTTATGAGTACACTGAATTGGAAGCTAAACCTTATCCACTCGGTCAAGGTGTCAAGCTGATCAAAGGTTTCGGTTCTGCAGCAGGACAGGTAGTTTTCGCAGTTCAACGTGGCGGTAAGTATGAACTTTGGAGAAGAACAGTAGGATCTAGCGCAGTTGCAACTCAATTAATTTGCAGCAATATAGGTGCAACTCCAACAACAGCTCCAGTTGTTGGCTTGGATGGATATTACATGGGAGTAACTCTTGATGCAACGCATTCTGCTATTTTGAAGGTCAAAGATAACGGAGCAACAGAAACTGTTGTTAAATTGGTAGGTACAAATGTTTTAACAAAGACACCAAAATTGGAAGGTAGTAAGCTTTACTTTGCAACATCCAGC
>CAZOAS010000090.1:0-6748 GCA_964577745.1 uncultured Fervidobacterium sp. | reverse complement strand
ATCATGCACGGTGATGTGTTTGAAATTCCAAATTTTGAGAAGATTAAAAAATAAAAGCCCAGCAAGATGCTGGGCTTTTATTTTTAGCCTATAAATTCTTTTATCCGCTTAAGTCCTTTATCAAGCGTTTCTATATTTGTTGCAAAGCTTATTCTAACGAACCCCGGCATTTCGAATGCACTACCTGGAACAGCTGCCACGAGTTTTTCAGAGAGTAATCTTTTGCAAAATTCTTCGTCGTTCCCTTCAACTTTAAAGAAGAGATAAAACGCTCCCTTTGGTTCAACGAATGTTAAGCCGTATTCCTTGGCTTTTTCAACGACGAAGTTACGTCTTTTTTTGAATTCTTCAACCATATCGGTATTATCAGTTTCACAAGCTGCAATGGCAGCGTATTGAGCTACGGTATTTATGTTTGAACTGATGTGACCTTGCATCTTAGAGATACGCTTTTTGATTTCTTTGTTTTTAGTTGCTGTATAACCAACACGCCAGCCGGTCATTGCATGCGATTTACTGAATGCATTTACGTATATCAATAATTCGTCATCGACAAGTCCATACAGTGATGTATGCTTTCCTGTATAAACGAGATCATCATAGACTTCATCAGTGATAACGTATATTCGCTTTTCATTAGCCACTTGTGCAATTTTTTGGAGTGTGTCATAATCGTAAATACCACCTGATGGGTTGTTTGGTGAATTGACCACTATAGCTTTTGTGCGTGGTGTAATATGTGATAGTAGATCGTTAACCGTTGGTACGAATTGACGTTCAAAATCTGTTTTAACGATAACAGGCTTTCCCCTTGACATCAATATCTGTGGTGCGTAACTCACCCAAAGTGGTGCAAAGAGAATTACTTCGTCACCTTCTTCCAATAGCGAAGCGAATGCATTGAATAGTGCTTGTTTTCCACCATTGCTTACAACGATTTCGTCTGGTGTATATTCAACGTTCTTCTTTCTTTTTAAATAGTTTGATATAGCTTCCCTAAGTGGAAGTATACCGTTACTGTCCGTGTATTTTGTGTATCCTTTTTCAAGTGCTTGGATAGCTTTTTCAACTATAGGTCTTGGGGTTGGAAAATCAGGCTCACCTGCTGTGAGATTTACAACATCTTTCCCCTCTGAAATAAGTTTCTTTGCAAGTGCATCTACTTCCAAAGTTTTTGAAGGGGCTATCATCTCAGTTGGATGCAAATTAATCACCTCGCAATAATTGTTATAAAATCCGGAATCCGAAATAGTAGCGATATTTCGGATTCCGGGTTCCGGAGTTATGTTATTTATATCTAAACACTGGATATTTCGTTGCATTTACATCATCGAGTTTTCTGACAGGTGTTGTGTACGGTGCACCTTTGACAAGTTCTGGCTTTTCAAGTGCTTCGTTGTAAATCTTTTCCATTGCTTCAACAAATATGTCGAGTGTTTGCTTACTTTCAGTCTCAGTTGGTTCTATCATTATAGCTTCGTGTACTATAAGTGGGAAGTATACAGTTGGTGCGTGCAAACCGTAATCAAGCAATCTTTTTGCAATGTCAAGGGTTTTAACACCTGTTTTCTTTGCGAATTCTTCGTTGTCGATTACGAATTCATGCATACAGACTCTGTCGTATGCTATTTTGTAAAGTTTAGATAATTTTGCTCTTAGGTAATTTGCATTTAATACAGCCATATCACTTACGTGTTTCAAGCCTTTATTTCCCATTGTGAGAATATACGTGTACGCTTTTACCATGACTATGAAGTTTCCATAAAAACTCCTTACCATGCCTATAGTTTTTGGTAAATTGTAATCTAAATCATATTTATCTTGCAATTTTCTGATTACAGGAACTGGAAGGTATGGTGCCAAGTGTGCCTTTACTCCGATAGGTCCACTTCCAGGTCCTCCCATTCCGTGTGGTGTACTAAATGTTTTGTGTAAGTTGAGATGTACGATATCAAACCCCATATCTCCAGGTCTTGTTCGTCCCATGATAGCGTTAAGGTTAGCACCGTCGTAATACAACAATGCACCAAATTCGTGTGCCAACTTTGCTATCGTTAAGATATCCTTTTCAAACAAACCAAGTGTGTTTGGGTTAGTAAGCATTATAACTGCAACTGTATCGTCGAGATGGGCTTTAAGTTCTTCTATATTTACGCAACCATCTGATCCGGATTTTAATTCGACAACTTCAAAACCTGCCATCGCTGCCGATGCTGGGTTAGTTCCGTGTGCACTGTCCGGTACAAGTACTTTCTTTCTTTTCTCAAGTTCGCCTTTGTCTTCAAAGTATGCCCTTGCTATAAGTAAACCAGTGAGTTCTCCATGTGCTCCAGCTGCTGGTTGCAATGTCATATCGTCTGTACCAGTGATTTCGCATAGTAATTCCTTTAAATGCCCCATAAGATGAACTGCACCTTGTATGGTCTCTCTTGGTTGCATCGGGTGGAGATTTGTGAAGAGTGAAGCCATATCTTCATTTATCTTCGGATTGTATTTCATTGTACATGAACCGAGTGGATAAAATCCTCTATCGACTGAATAATTTTTCAGTGCAAGTTCTGTGTAATGCCTTACGACATCCAATTCTGAAACTTCTGGGAGTTTTGGTTTTTCTTTTCTGATCAAATGTTCAGGTAATGCACATGACATTTCAGGTAATTCGTAAGGAGGTAATTCGTAACCTTTTCTACCGCAAGTGGATTTTTCGAATATTGTCATTTTGACATCACCTCAACTAATTTCTCTATAGAGGTCTTGGTATTAACTTCTGTGGAGCAAACAAGGGCACTTGGACCAAGTTCTTTGTAAACTCTGTCTATTGGGATAGGACCAAGTATACCTTCTTTGACCATTTCATGCCATTTTGTTCTGTAACTTTCCGGTACTTTAACGACGAATTCGTTGAAGAATTCTCCATCGAATAATCTTGGTAAGCCGTTTTCCTCGAGTTTTTTAGCAAGGTAATGAGCGTTATTGTAAGATCGCCATGCGACTTCTTTCAAGCCTTGTGGTCCCATTGTGGAGAGATAAATAGCATTAATAAGTGCTATATAGGCTTGGTTTGAACAAATGTTTGATGTTGCTTTTTCCCTTCTTATATGTTGCTCTCTTGTTTGGAGTATCATTACGTATCCTTTCTTTCCTTCCAAATCTTTCGTTTGACCGATAATTCTTCCCGGCATTTTTCTGACGTGTTTTTCAAGTGTTGTGAAAAATCCAATACCAGGTCCTCCAAGGTTTGGTGTTACACCGAGTGATTGACCTTCACCAACGACGATATCTGCACCAAATTTTCCTGGTGCTTCAAGTAACGCAAGTGAGACCGGTTCAGCAACAACTATGAACACAACGTTTGAAGGAATTGCTTCACGTATCAATTTTAAATCCTCAACTATGCCAAAGAAATTTGTATAAGCCACGGCAACCGCCGCTGTTTTTTCATCTATCATGTTTCTAAGTTGGTCTAAATCAACTTTTCCGGATTTATCGTAATTAACTTCTAAAATTTCTATACCTTGTGGTTTTGTGTACGTTCTTGCAACTGTTCTGTATTCTGGATTGATAGTTCTTGCAACTAACATTTTGGTTTTTCCAGTTATTCTTGTTGCCATTAGTAAACTTTCGGCAAAAGCACTTGCACCATCGTACATAGAAGAGTTAGAAACTTCCATACCTGTAAGTTCACACATCATTGTCTGGTATTCAAATAACATCTGTAACGTACCTTGTGAAACTTCAGCTTGATATGGAGTGTAAGCAGTAACAAAATTAGGATTTGAAGCCATGTGTTTTACAACCGTTGGGATATGATGAACGTATATTCCTGCACCAAGGAACACGTTTTCTGGTTCAAAGTATACATTTTGCTTTACTAATTTTTCTATATCTTTCCTAACTGTGAATTCATCTTTCCCTTCTGGGATGTTGTAACCGTCTATAGTTTTTGGTACATCAACGAATAATTCATCTATACTGTTGATTCCTATTTCTTGGAGCATCTGTTTGATTTCTTCTTCTGTATGAGGAATGTATCTGTGCACGCTATTCACCCCTTTCATGCTTTCTTACTTTCTTGATTTTACGCTACCTCTATAGAATGGTGTTTTAACTACTGTTGCTTCAACGTGTTTGTCTCTTATTAATACAGTTACCTTATCGCCAAGTTTAATACTTGCATCAAGCATAACGAAAGCTATTGGTTTTTCAAGTGTTGGTGAGAATGTACCGCTTGTTACATAACCTATCTTTTGTCCGTCTTTGTAAATTTCCATGTTGTGTCTTGGAACAAGTTTTCCATCAAGAGTAATGCCTCTCAGTCTTCTTTTTAAGCCTTCTTCTTTTTGTCTGAGTAAAGCATCTTTACCGAAAAATTCGCCTTTTTCAAACTTTACTGCCCATGGTATTGAAGCTTCAAGAGGGGTTATAGTGTCGTCCATATCATTTCCGTACAATAGTAATCCAGCTTCGAGTCTAAGAACATCACGTGCACCAAGTCCGGCTGGCTTCACACCTATTTCCAACAATTTTCTCCATACTAAAGCTGTTTGATTTGCTGGTATGTACAACTCAAAACCGTCTTCACCAGTGTAACCTGTTCTTGATATTATCCCTTTGACTCCAAAGATTTCTCCTTCTTTGAATGAGTAATAGCCTATTTCTTCAAGGTTGAGGTTTGTGTTTGGTTGGAGCAGCTCTTGTGTTTTTGGACCTTGCACTGCTATGAGTCCTGTCTCATCTGAAATATTCGTCAGTTTCACGTTGAATTTTTCAGATAATTTAAGTAAGTGATTGAAGTCTTTATCTATGTTTGCTGCGTTTACGACGAACATAACTTTTTCTGGGGAGATTTTGTAAACAAGCAAATCGTCGACGAATCCGCCGTTTTCATTACACATCGCAGTGTAAATGATATCTCCAAAATTTATCGAGCCAAAGTCGTTTGTGACAGCGTAATTTGCAAATTTTATTGCATCAGGACCTTCACACAAGAATTCCCCCATATGTGATACATCGAACATACCAACTTCTTTTCGAACGGTGTTTACTTCTGCAACTATACCTTCGTATTGCAATGGCATGTAGAAACCTGCGAATTCAACCATCTTTGCCCCAAGCTTGACGTGGTCTTCATAAAGTGGTGTATACTTCACGTTCTTTCCCTCCCAACGAATGATTTCGATTGCTTCATTGTATTTCTCTTCAGGTACGAGAACTTCGCACTGCACACTACTTCCAAACACAGGATGAACAAAAACGTCCGTCTTTTGAATAACAACAGGTATATCGTTTGCTACTAAGAGTCTTTCGATAATTCTTGCTTCAATCTCACCAACGGTGCTTGCTACAATTTTCCACATCTGAATTACCACCTCAAAATCTAAGTACCCATCATCTAATTTGATTTTACCATCGCTAATCTACCATTCCAATTTTAATTTACTCTTCCCAGTAGCGTTTACCGACAATTTTTAAGTGTGAAGCATCTTTTTTATATCTTCCTACCTTTGCACATGGTTTTCCATTTACTTCCACTATGTCTGCTGTTATATCTATTTTCTTCTTAAGGAGTTTCGAACCGACACCGTACACATCAGCAGGTACACCGAGCGATTCGAAAAGTTTTATCTTCTCTTCATCAAAACCGCCCGAAACGACTATTTTTAAATCTTTTAATCCAACTTTATCAAATTCCTGACGAGCCTTCCAAACGAGTTCTGGACATACACCAAAAGATTGAGGACCTATTGGAGTTACTGATTTGTCCCTTAAACTACCTGATGTATCGAATCTAACACCCCAGATCTTATTTTTTCCAGGACCGATAATTGGTGATGGATCCGTTTGACCCAAGATAAATTCTTTTCCTATTACGTATTCGTATTGCTTTTTAACTACTCTGAACGTTGTGCCTATCACGTCATTATCCCAGTCAACAAGTACGATTCTATTAACATTTTCAGGCATATATTTATCGAATGCTATAGCGGCGTCTTCTGTACTTCCGTTGTATGCAGCTATAAGGGCGTGTGGAATTGTACCCATTGATTCAACGCCCCAATAATCGGCATTAGCATCAGTTGAAACACCAAATGCACCAGCTTTAAGTGCCGCATAACCATCCGTTGCTTGCACCCAGTAATGGTCGAATCGTGCACTGAAGAAAAGAATGGGTTTACCATTTGCAGCTTCAACAACTCTCTTTACCGCCGTGGCTGTGCTTGTCGCACGTGCTATGACGCCGAGCAAAACGGTTTCAAGGTAACCAAAATAAATTGGGTCACCTTCGATAGTCATCAATGGTTCACCATCTGGTACATACTCCCCATCGTAAACGGCTCTGACCTCTATCTCATCCCACTTATCAACCCAAAGGTCGTTAAGTTTCAATCTCAAATCCCATTTTTTTCTTGTGAGTTCAACGATAGCTTCAACATTTCCTTCAACTGAAAGGCTTTGCATAGCTTTATCAAGATGTAAGATGTCGTTGTAAAGTTCCCTTGCCTTACTTTCGTCTTTATAATAACCTGTACAATACCTAAGTATAGCGAGCGCTTCATCCACACCGCACACTATGGCGTTATCCCTTGGAAAAAATTGATAATAAACCCTTGGATGTCTGTTATCTTTCTTTAACACTTCAACGTACCTTGTAAAATATTTGTCTGAATAATATCCCATGCGTATCCTATCGATAGGTACTTTAAAAACTTTCGGATGAAGTCTTTTATCCATTAACGAACACCTCCAA
>CAZOAS010000089.1:2645-6759 GCA_964577745.1 uncultured Fervidobacterium sp. | reverse complement strand
CGGAAAGTGCCGGAATTGTGCCGGAAAGCGAGATCAATGAAAAAGAACGGTTGGTTTTAAAACTTCTACAAGATCATGGTTCAGCATCCAGAAAAGACATACAAGATCTTCTAAGAATGAGCGAAAGAGGTGTTAGAAAATTACTTTCAAAACTTGAAAATAAAGGTTTGATAAAACAAATCGGCAAAGGAAAAAACACAAAATACGTTTTACGCGGAAAGTAGAGGTTCAAACCTCTACTTTTTTGTTTATTTTATTCAATAGCTTTTGTAGTTTAATTTTGTAGTTTAATTTTCTGCTTTATGGTTAGTCAAATTGTAATATCAAAATTATTCAAAAACATTTTACGGACTATTGATATTGAATATTCTAAAGCAAAAGCCAAAAAATCGATGAAAAAATTTCTGATAAAGCGTATCAACCACATATTAGTAAATTTAGAGTGAATTTGTACAATTTTTAATCTTTTTGAGTTTCTAAAAATAATACACTAAAATGATAGAATGTTATTACATTACGAAATACAATTAAAAAAGTCTATTAGCTCAATTCTTTCAAGTGGAGGTGGAGTAGTATGAAGTTGCGACTTGGTGTTCTGTTGTTGACGGTTTTACTTTTGACATTTGTTTTTGCTAACGAATTGTCTATGATCATCTCGGTAACTGGTCCATTCCAGAGAAACTTCAATCCGTACTTTGCAGGTGCAACGGGATACATGGCAGCAGGTTTCATTTATGAAACGCTCTTTTACAGCAACACAAAAACAGGTACCTTTGTTCCATGGCTTGCCACAGAATACCGATGGGGAAGTGGTTATAAAGAGATAACTCTTAAATTGAGAAGTGGTGTGAAGTGGCAAGATGGTAATCCGTTTACAGCCGATGATGTTGTTTTTACATTCGAAATGCTTAAGAAATTCCCCGCACTTGATACACCCGGTGTGTGGAAAGCTGGTGTGTCAGAGGTTACAAAGATTGATAATCAAACGGTAAGAATTAAGCTATCCACTGTAAATACCCTTATTCTCTATAATATATTCGGTGTGTACATCGTACCAAAACACATTTGGGAGAAAGTGGAGGATCCTTCGAAGTTCACAAATGAAAATCCAATCGGTACGGGTGCGTTCTTACTCGACAACTTCTCAAGTCAGGTTGTTACACTTAAGAAAAACCCGAATTACTGGAATGCATCGAAGCTTAAGGTTGAACGTATAAGGATACCAGCTTTCAGTGGGAATGAATCAGCTCAACTCGCCGTTGCAAATGGAGAGCTCGATTGGGCTGGTATAAATTATCCACAGATTGAGAAGTTACCAAACAAAGATATAAAATTCTGGTTCCCAGAAGGAAATCCAGTCTTTTTATTTTTCAATTTGAGTAAGGATCCGTTCAAAGATGTGACGCTAAGAAAAGCGTTTGCATACGCGATAAATACGGATATTTTGATTAAAGTTGGTATGACAAATTACGCTGTTGCAACAAATCCGGTTGTTATAAAATCTGGATATTCATATTTAATCGATGAGAGGTTGAAAAATAACTGGTGGAAATATGATCCAAAGATGGCTGAAAAGTTATTTGCTCAAGCGGGATTCAAAAAAGGTAAAGATGGTATACTCGCAAAAGGTAATATCAAATTATCCTATGAACTTTTGGTACCTGCTGGTTGGACTGATTGGATAGCCGTTTGTGAGTTGTTATCTCAACAATTGAAAGATTACGGCGTGGATTTCAAAGTCACGCCTATCGATTTCGGTGAATACTTGCAAAGGATTAGAGAAAAGAGATTCGATGTTGTGTTAAGTTGGGCGAATTACGGTGCAACACCGTACAATTATTACGATAATTTCCTCAATTCAACTAATGCCTTTATCGGTAGTAACAGAGGTGGATGGATTGACAAAGAAACGGATAATTTACTTGCAAAAATAAAGGAAACTGCAGATAATGATACAAGGAAAGTCATCATGTCGAGGTTGCAAAAGATAGTCCTTGACAACGTACCAGCTGTACCGTTGTATTACAACCCCGTATGGTTTATATACTCAACGAAGAATTTCAAAGGTTGGCCAAATGAAAGCAATCCTTACGCAGAACCACGTATAACAGGTATGGATAAGTTATTTGTTGTTCTCAATCTCGAACCGGTAAAATAATTAAACATTGTGCATCTCCGCACCAGTAAATTAATTACTGGTGCGGATTTTAATAATCTAATAATATCTTCTTCTTATATTCGATTTGCATGTTCACTAAGGTGGTGAAAAGAGTTGAAGTACTTCTTGAATAGATTGTTTTTCTTTTTGCTCACTTTATTTTTTGCCTTAACGTTAAATTTCATTCTGCCAAGGTTAATGCCGGGCGATCCAGCAGAGAGAGTGCTCTCAAGATTTGGTGGAGAAATTGAAAAGAACGCCGTTGAAGCGATGAGAATCGCACTTGGTGTTGATAAGGATAAGAATATGTTTGTTCAATATGGTGAATATTTGAAAAACACGTTCACTGGAAATTTTGGTATCTCTTATTTGCATTATCCTGTAAGTGTTAAAGATGTGTTATCAAGTTCTATTCCATGGACGTTGGGACTTGTTGGTATATCAACTGTTCTCAGTTTTATCCTTGGTACGTTCCTTGGTATATACGCAGGTTGGAATAGGGATAAGAAATCTGGAATGGGACTTCTTGTATTCTCACTTTCCTTAAGAGCCGTACCATATTTTTGGCTTGCAATGCTGTTTTTATACGTGTTCGGTTACAAACTTGGGTGGTTCCCACTTGCAAATGCTTACTCCACAAAAGAGCAACTTACCGGTTTAAAGTTTGTTCTCAGTGTGCTTTACCATGCGATATTACCATCAATAACGCTTATCGTTGCGTCTTTGGGAAGTTGGATACTGACTATGCGCAATAACATGGTATCGGTTTTAGCTGAGGATTACATATTACTTGCAGAAGCAAAGGGTTTAGATGAGAAATATGTGATGGTGAATTATGCAGCAAGAAACGCTATCTTGCCAAGCATTACGGCGTTTGGAATATCACTCGGTTTCGTTGTAAGTGGTGCGCTTTTAACTGAAATTGTTTATTCTTATCCTGGAATAGGTTATCAATTGTACAGAGCTGTTTTAAGTCAAGATTTTCCACTCATCCAAGCGATATTCTTTTTCATAGCGCTCTCAGTGTTACTTGCAAATTTGATAATGGATTTTGTGTATGCGTTCTTAGATCCTCGTGTAAGGGGTTAAAACATGTCTGAAAGATGTTAAATAATTCAGGAGGGATTAATTTGAAGTGGAAATTCGGTGTTGGAATAATAATTACGTTCATTCTTATGGCGATTTTTGCTCCTTTCTTAACGAAATACAAACCGAATCAGACCGTTGATTTGCCTTATCAACCGCCGTCGAACGAACATCCACTTGGTACAGATAGGATGGGACGAGATATACTCTCTCAAGTTTTTTACGGTGCAAGGTTGTCGCTTACGATTGGAATCTCAACGGGCTTAATAATGACAACAATAGCCACTGTGATAGGTTTAATCTCAGGTTATTACGGTGGTTTAGTGGATAGAATTTTATCAACTCTTACAGATATATTTCTTGTTATTCCAGGATTGCCTTTGATGATAGTAATAAGTTCTTATATGCGTGTGAGGGGACCTTTAATGGTTATCCTTGTCATAGCTTTCACCAGTTGGGGCTCGGGTGCAAGGATGATAAGGTCACAGATGCTATCTTTGAAAAATAGAGAGTTCGTCATGGCTTCGAAGATAATAGGTGAGCGAAATTTGTACATAATCTTCTCAGAGGTATTGCCAAATATGTTGTCTTTGATCGCTTCGATATTCTTCAGTTCTGTGCTTTACGCTATCATTGGTGAAGCTTCACTTTCGTTTCTTGGTTTAAGTGACGTAAGTAAGATAACTTGGGGTACGATGCTTTACTGGGCACAAAATGCCAACGCATTACTCAACGGTATGTGGTACTGGGTACTTGCACCAGGTTTGTGCATTGTACTTCTTGGAACAGCGTTTGCGTTAATAAGTTTTTCTGTTGATGAGATAAATAATCCAAGATTGAGAAGTCGGTAAACGGTGAACAGTGAACAGT
>CAZOAS010000089.1:0-2545 GCA_964577745.1 uncultured Fervidobacterium sp. | reverse complement strand
ACTGTTCACCGATAACTGATAATTGGGGTGATACGATGCTTGAGGTAATTGATTTGAATGCAGGTTATGAATTTAGAAATAAATTTGTTCACGCCGTTAGGAACGTTTCTTTAAAGGTTGAAGATGGTGATTTCTTTGGTATAGCTGGTGAATCTGGGTGTGGTAAATCCACATTCGTACTTGCACTTTTACGGCTTTTGAAAAGACCAGGCAAGATTATCTCCGGTAAAGTCTTAGTCGATGGAACGGATATATTATCCCTTGATGAAAAAACACTTAGAAAGAAAAGGTGGAAAGATTTTTCGCTTGTGACTCAAAGTTCTATGAACTCACTCAATCCCGTTTTGAAGATAAAAGACCAAATGGCAGATGTATTGGTGAAAAATCACGGTTATTCCATGCAACAAGCGATTGAGATAATAAGAGATAGGTTGGAACTTGTCGGAATTAGTCCTGATAGGATGGAGAGTTATCCACATCAACTATCCGGTGGAATGCGCCAGAGAGTGGTCATAGCAATGGCATTATTACTTTCTCCGAAGATTATATTTATGGACGAACCTACAACAGCACTTGATGTTGTAGTTCAAAGGTCTATTTTGGAGAAGATTGAAGAACTTCGGAAAAAAGAAAAATTCTCCACCGTCTTTATAACACACGATATATCCTTGTTATTCGAGATGGCTAACAAGATTGCCATTATGTACGCAGGTGAGATGGTTGAAGTGGGTGATGCTAAGAGTGTTTACACTCGTCCACTCCATCCGTACACAAAAGGATTAATAGAAGCACTCCCAAGTATCTCTGGTACTTTGCAAGAGTACAAAAGTATCCCTGGTAGACCTGTTGATTTGTCTTTGAAAATCGTTGGATGTCCCTTCGCAGATAGATGTTCTTATGCGTTCGATAAATGTACGAAAGAAAAACCAAATCTGAAAGAAATCGATGGTAGGTGGGTCTCATGTCATCTGTATTAAATCCTATACTTGAAGTAAAGAACTTGAGGAAAGAATTCCATATCAGAAAAGGTTTCAAAATACTTACCGTAAAAGCGCTCCGTAATGTTGATTTTTCACTGTATGAAAATGAGATAGTGTCTGTAGTTGGAGAGAGTGGTTGCGGTAAGACAACGTTGTTGAGGGTAATTTCCTTGATATATCCTCCAACGTCTGGCACCATTACACTCTTTGGTAGTCCTTTGAATGTGAAGATGAAAAGAAGCGAAGAGATTGAATTTAGAAAAAATGTACAGATGGTGTTTCAGGATCCATTCGCAGCGTTGAATCCGGTCAAGAAGATTTCGCATGTGTTGAAAAGACCACTGAGAATTTACAAGATACAGAATGAAGATGAGGTTATCAAAGATATATTGAGCGATGTGGAGTTAACTCCTCCGGAGAGCTATCTTGAAAAGTATCCACATGAACTTTCAGGTGGGCAAAGGCAAAGGGTAGTTTTCGCAAGAGCGATTATAACAAAACCACGGATAATCCTCGCCGATGAACCAACATCGATGCTTGATGTGTCTATAAAATCTGGTATTCTAAATCTCATGATCAAATTGAAAGATGAGCACAGAATATCGTTCATACATGTCACCCATGACCTTGCAGCGGCAAAGTATATATCCGATAGAATTGTCGTTATGTACGCGGGGATGATTGTTGAGGAAGGAAACGCCAAAGATGTTGTCGATAAACCACTCCATCCATACACACAACTTTTGAAAGATGCGGCTCCGGATCCAGAAAAGAAAGTCAAGACAAGTATGATAGATT
Source organism: uncultured Fervidobacterium sp. (assembly GCA_964577745.1). GTDB lineage: Bacteria > Thermotogota > Thermotogae > Thermotogales > Fervidobacteriaceae > Fervidobacterium. The sequence continues at coordinate 767 of CAZOAS010000089.1, read as the reverse complement.
CTGGTGAACCTCCCAGTTTAATCACACCACCTCCCGGTTGTCCATTTGAACCAAGGTGTAAATATGCCAAGAAGGAATGCAAAAATCCGGTTGAATTGAAGACCGTTGGTGATAGAAAAGTCAGGTGTGTTTTGTACTAAGTGTGTTCGTTGAATATTGAGCATCCACGTTTTGCAAGTTCAACATGGATTTCTAAATCTGTGAAATGTACATCGAACTCTTTTAATTTATCGGCGAAGATTTGTCTATAATACTCATTTTTGAACATTCCACCGTGTGTGTAGATTGATTTTACTTTCGTTAACTTCGACAGATACTTTATTTTGTTTGTGAATTTTTCAAGTTCTTCGTCTATAATCGTACTCACAAGTGGAGTAATAGGCATACTTTTTGTGATAGATGCTATTGTACTTTTAAAATCTCGCTTTTTTTGTATATTCGTTAGTTGATAAAATTTATCGTCTGACAAATTAAAAAACCCCAACAACCAATCGTAGATGGAATCGTACGGAACGATTCCATCTTTGTAATCGAAAAAGCTCTTTATTATCTTAACGCCTATGGAAAAACCACTCGCTTCATCACCGAACAGATGTCCCCAACCACCAACTCTGTGTCTATCGTGAGATAGAGCTATGCTTCCTGTTCCAGCGATAACAACTATCCCTTCCTTACCATCAAGTACTATCGTTTTAACAGCTTCTATGTCGCTCTTGACCTACTCCCCGCATTAAAATGCGAGGATTCTTTGTGCGGTATGTTAGCTT
>CAZOAS010000088.1:0-6851 GCA_964577745.1 uncultured Fervidobacterium sp. | reverse complement strand
TTTACAAAGCAACAGATACTCTTGCAATCGAGTATGTCGATGTTAGCACAAGCGAACGCTCAACCACAGAACGTATTGCAATTGCTCAGATAATTTGGAAATACTTAACAAACACCAAGCAGCCCGTAAGGGCTGCTTGGTGTTAAGTTTTTCAGATATTTTCGAATAAAATGCTCATTTTCACATTGGCTCGTTCTTTAACTTAGGATTCATCAAAGCCATCCTTAAAACGTTTCTCCATTTTCCATCTTTGAAAATCTCTTCTTTGAAAACCCCTTCAACTGTAAAGCCAAGTTTTTGGAATAATCTTATCGCTTTTTGGTTGTCCTCCAAAGTATGTAAGTATATTTTTCTTATTGGCAAGTTTTGAAACACATAGTTTATGATAATCATACTTGAACGATATCCTATTCCTTTTACACGAAAATCTTTATGAACTTGGATCCCAAACTCACATTTTTGATTTCTATAATCTATATTACTTATTCTTACCCTTCCAGCACGTTCTTTTTTATATTCAATAATCATGTCTATATCTTTCTGCTTTGTTTTCAACCAATTTGTATGCTCAAAATCGTACAGTGGATAATCAGAAAAATAGCTTAGAGAATCTTCAAGGTCATTTCTCATTTCAAGAATGAAATCCGTATCATTGATACTTATCGGTCTTAAACAAACATCACCATCACAAATCACCGTTACTCACCCCTGTTAAATGATTTTATTGTGTTTACAATATACTCAATATCTTGCAAAGATAGTTTACTATATATAGGTAATGCCATTCCTTTACCAGCGGCTATTAATGAACTTCGATATTTTTCATCTTGTAATTTGTACTTGTTTTTGTAATACGGTTCCCTGTGTACTGCGTATGCTCCGATGTTGGCTTCGATACTGTTGTCTTTCATGAATTTTATCAGGTCATCTCTGTTTATTTTTTGGTCTAAGACTATATGGTATGTTTGCCAGACGTGACGTCCATAAATTGGTTCGGTTGGTAATTTTATCCATTCGATGTCTTTCAAAAGTTCGTTGTATAGTTTTGCTATTTGTGTTCTCTTTTCGATTATTTGTTCAAGTTTTTTCATTTGTACCACACCGATGGCTCCTTGTATGTTAGTAAGACGGTAATTTAATCCCGCGATTTCAAATTGTATTTTACCGTTTGTGTTTTTCATTCCGTGATTTCTTAGCATTCTTAGTCTTTCCGCTATTTCATCGTCGTTTGTTACAATTATACCTCCTTCACCTGTTGTTATGTTTTTTCTTGGATGGAGGCTGAAGCATCCTATATCTCCAAAAGTTCCCACCTTTTTTCCTTTGTATTCTGTTCCAAGTGCACAGGCGGCATCTTCTATAACTTTTAAATTGTACTTTTTAGCAATTTCCATTATCTTGTCCATTTGCGCTGGACAACCGAATTCGTGAACAACGATTATTGCTTTCGTTTTTTCAGTTATGTTTTCTTCGATTTTTTCAGTATCTATGTTGAATGTATCTAAATCAATATCGACAAATCGGCAATTGCCACCGACGATTTCAACAACGTTTGCGGTTGCTGGGAATGTAAAGTCTGGAACTATGACTTCATCGTTTTGTCGAATATTGAGAGCTAACAACGATAAGTGCAATGCGGCTGTTCCACTGCTTGCAGCTATTGCATGTTTTATTCCAAGATAGTTCTGCACCATTTGTTCAAATTCGTATACTTTTTCTCCTTGTATAAGCCAACCACTTTCAAGAACTTTTTTTATTTCTTCTAATTCTTCTTCACCTATTTCGGGAAGGCTAAGTTTAATCATTTAGAATCCTCCTATACCAGTCTATTGTTCTTTTTAAGCCTTCTTCTAAATCTATTTTCGGTTCATATCCGAGTATTTTTTTTGCTTTTTCGATGCTTGGTATTCTTAATTCAACATCAACATAGGTTTTCGGAGTGTATATTATTTCTGATTTTGATTGCGACAGTTCTTTGATTAGTCTTGCAAGCATGTTTATCGTGATTGTTCCTCTGGGGTTTCCAATGTTAAATGCTTGCCCAATTGCTTCATCTTTTGTTAAACATAGTAAGACTCCATCCACGAAGTCATCTATGTAACACCACGAGCGTATTTGGTCACCATCGCCATGGATTTCAAGTGGTTCGTTTTTTAACGCCCGTACAACGAATCTATGTATCGCTCCTTCTCCAACTTGTCCAGGTCCGTATACGTTGAATGGACGGATGTTGACAATTGGAATACCATATTCTTTATGATATGCATATGCCAGATGTTCACCTGCAAGTTTTGAAACAGAGTATGTCCATCTGGCTTCGCCAACGGTAGCAAGTGAGCTTTGAGCGTCATCGCCAACTTTGTAAGCGTATGAACCGAAGATTTCTGATGTCGAGAAGTTTAGAAAACGCTCAGTTTTGTGACTTTTTATCGATTCAAGTATGTTGTATGTACCTATCATGTTTATTTGCATAGTTTTTACAGGATGTTTCATCACTGTATCAACACCTGCAATAGCTGCAAGATGGATTACTATGTCTGGTTTGAACTCATCGACTATTGATTTGAGTTTTTGAAAATCTAATATATCCCCTTGAACAATTTTGATATTTTTTTCATCTTGAATTTGTGAATTTTTTAGTGAATTCCTCCAAAGATTATCGTAAAGTAAAATTTGGTTATCTTTGATAAGTCTTTTAGCTATGTTTGTACCGATGAAACCGGCACCACCTGTGATGAGTATTCTTTTTGAGTTAATCATATCTTCCCTTCCTCTCTCATAACTGTGTAATACAGTTCAAGTAAATCGAATTTTACTTTTTCGATATCATGATATTTTTCAACGTATTTTCGTCCCATGGCACCGATTTGTGGCAATTTTTCTGGTTCGCTCAGTGTTTTTTCAAGTACGTCTTGTAAGTTATCTGGATTTGCTCTGATAACTGGTAAGTCTGGTGGGTATTTGTTTACAAAATAATCTGGAACTGATACTATAACAGGTTTACCCAAAGCCATCGATTCTATGGTGAATAATCCGTATCCTTCGGAATAGAGTTGATCTATTATTAAGTCGGCTTTCATATATATTTTTCTTGCTTCTGCATGTGGTTTTCCTTGAACAAGTACGAATTCTATCGGGTATTTATCGCTAAGTGATTCGATAACAGATTTGATTACAGGCGTTCCTTTGTATTCTGGATCAGTTGGTGCATGTGCAATTATTATTTTATCACCGGGAGTTTTTGGTGAGTATGGGTATTTGTTTAAGTCTATAGCTTGTGCTAAGAAATGAGTGTGTTTGTGATATTCTTCCACATACACCGGGAGTGTAAATTCTGTTACACAATGGTTGATGTATTGTGAGACGAAAATTAGTTTCTTTACTATTTTTTCTTCTTCTTCTTTTACTTTTGCATATGGGTTGAGTTCTAAGGCTTTTGACTTTCTTCTGACTTCTGAGCCCCAGTAATGCATTAAGATTGTTTTACCTATGTTTTTGAGGAATGGTAAGTCGGACATTGCTGGATTTAAACTTGTGCCGAAGTGAAAATGAAAGATGTCAAATGAATTGATGAATTGATTTATAATGTTTTCATTGACTTTCTCTAAGGGAATTATATAATCGTTTTTGTACTTAAGGTAAACTGGATAATAATTAACTGACCTTGCAAAAGCACCAAGTTTTTTGAGGCCGGAAACGTATGTGTGCATTTGGTTTGCTATTTCCATTGTGCCGTGTAAGATTTTAAGTTTGTGTGTTTTTATGTTCTCGATAAAGTTGTATGTTTTTTCTATTTCTGGGTATTTTAGACCAAAAGCATTTAAAATAGATTCTCTGAATTCTTTTTTCGGAGATAGGATGATGGTTCGCACCAAAGATTTGTTTGCTTCATCGTTATTGTTTTCTAAATCGTAAATAATACTTTTCAAAAGCATGTATGTAAATGAATATTTGTCTGGTTCTATTTGATCTATTATTTCACGGGCTTTGTCGATTTGCAAGTTCCTCAGATTTAATGCTGTATCCAATATTTTCTCTTTATTCGCATCTAATTTTAGTTTCTCTTTTAGTGCTTTTTTGAATTCTTCGTTCGATGAATGAGCTAATAATCCTTTGAGATATTCTAAAGTATCAATATTTGTCAATTTCATTCACCTCTTCTTTTTCGTTATTTTCTGATGTGATTATAGAAACTATCAGTTGGTCGAAGATTTCTTCGTCGGACATGTACCTTATCGTGTCGATGATTTTTTTAGTTTCTTTCTCAAGAGAGAAGTTATTTTCGACAAATTCTCTTAGTGTGAATAGATTGTTTTCTTGGCTGTGGAGTCTGTTTACGACCTCATTTTGCGAATAAAATAGGCATTCTGGTGGAAGCGAAGCTTCTAAAGTACTGTTCGAAGCAAAAACGAACGTACTTATGCCCATTGCCATGGCTAAGAGGATTGGGTATTCTATTGTTTCAGATAATGTATAGAAGATTGCACTCGATTTGTTTGAGAGAAAGTCATAGAAATTTTCATCGTTTAATGACAGAAAAAATCTGTCCTGTAATCCTGCTTTTTCAATTTGGAAAGTGATAGTTTTAAACAATTCCATAGAGAAGTTTTGTGGAACTTTGAGATAGAATTCAAAATCATTTTCTTTTGACAGAGAACGTGCAATTTCAACAAGGTTGAGCACGCTGTACTGCCCAACGTCTGGTATGAGGGCGATTTTTTTTGGAGCTTTTTTTATCGAAGGTGTTACATAAGAAAGGTTTATTCCCTTTTCTATTATGCTTTTTTTTATTGAGATTAATTCTTCACACTTTTGCTCATAGAACGTCTGGAGTTTAGCGTTGGTAAAGATAACTTGATCTATGAAAAACCAATTTATATTCTCCAGAATATTATCAGAAACAGGTTCGTACACTCTTAGGATGACTTTTCGCTCATTTTTTGGCATTTTGTTGGATATTTCTATCACGATTTCGTTTATTCCTTCAAACCAAACTATGTCAGCCCAGTTGTAAGCTTCGATTAATTCATTTGAACTGCTTGGTATAACCAATCGTACGTTAAATAATGCGGAGAGGATTTCGGAAATTTCTTGAGAAAAATATGGAAAACTCGGATGTGCAAATACACATACGTTTTTTTCGGTTCTAATTTGCTCGAGTTCTTTCAATTTTTCAGCTACTTTGAATGAACTGCTATTTATAGCTTTTTTGTAATAATACACCGCCATTGGTAAGTTATCTAAGGATTTCATTATATCTCCTAATAATTCATATCGTGCTGGTATTTTTTCCGGCATTCTTATGACGAATTTCCAAGCCTGTTCGTAATCTCCTTTTTGAAAGTGTAACTTTGCTATATTAAATAATGTGGGAGAATGAAATGGTTCTATTTCCAAAACTTTTGACAAGTATTGGAAAGCTTTTTCGTAATTTTCCATATAGAAGTAAACTATACCAAGTGCATTTAATCGGTCGGTTTCGTTTTCTATTTGCGAAGCAATCTGTAAAGCGTTTTGAAAATCTCTTTCAGCAATAAATTTGGAAATTTGCTCAAATAAATTCATGTTACTCACACCCTTCTGATTTTATTTTTCTGCCACAATTATCATACTTGTCGAATTTTTTGATATACCTCTATACAATTTATCGAGCTCTAAGGAATATGAATCAGATAATTTGAATTTACTTTCAAGCAAAGCTTTCAACTCACCGAATGTATATTCCTTTATATGAAACGGATTGTTAATGTTAGTTCTGTTAACCTTATTCGGTGTGTAAATAATAAAACGTCCTCCTTTTTTTAAAACTCTGTATGCTTCTTCGACGTATTTATCCACTAAATTTAATGGAATGTGCTCCAAGGTTTCATACGAAACGTATACATCGAATGTCTCATTTTCAAATGGAAGATTTGTTACATCACCTATGATCCATTCAACGTTACTTATAGGATACGTTTTTTTACAAAATTCGATAGAGTCTTCGGCTAAATCTAAACCAGTGACTTTGTGTGAGATTTTGGAAATATACAACGCACCGTATCCAAAACCACAACCTGCTTCCAATACATTATCGCTTTTCAAGATCAAATCTTTTAGTAATACGTACCTGAACGCAACGTTGATCAAACCACGAATCGGCATAAATTGTGTACCGATTAGTCCTCTTTCCCACGTATAAGCCAGTGCGTTTGCTTTTATATGCTTATAAAGTCCTTCGTCGTATATAAACGAATAGATTGATTGCTCTCTTTGAATTTTACTAAGTTCATAATTTAATATATGTTTGACAATTTGTTCAACATAGCCAAAATTCCTTGAACGGTATATGAAATTCGGATAGATTATCTGAAGATTAGATGGATTTACCAAAATTCCAACAAGTACTAAGTTTCTTACATCATTAGTAATTATGAAATCTAACATGAAAAATTCAGTTGAGATTTTTTCAAATTTCCCTGTTAGTATTCGTATTTGTGAAAAATCAAAGGTATTTATCAAATCGGTTGTTGGTGTCATGAATTCGTTTATCAAATCGAAAAATTGTTCTACTGTTTCTATTGTCTTAAGAACTTCAGCAAAGTAAAATTTTGTTTTCTCTTCTGGTTTATTGTGAACTTGTTCAAGAGAAGATAGTATATCTGATATTTGCTTAATTTGTTGTTCCAGAGAACTTTTATCTTCAACGAATTTCCTGTACTTCACACTATCGTAATCTTCAGAAGTTATCATTTCCACGGCTTCGTCAATCGTATTAAAGATGAAATCTTTCGGATAGAATTCTTCTGCAATGTAAAAATTGTGAATAACTGGCTTGATGCCTTTTGCCATTGCTTCTAATATTGCTATAC
>CAZOAS010000087.1:0-6970 GCA_964577745.1 uncultured Fervidobacterium sp. | reverse complement strand
TTTTCCCAGTAATATTCTAATACTGTATCACCATTCCTTTTAGCGTTGTCTACAAAGGTCTTTATAACAGCAGTCCCACGTTTGTCGACTATATCTCCACCATACTTCCCCCACATCTCAGGTTTGTTCAAAACTACGTTTTTGTAATCCTTATCCCAGATGAAAATATAGTTATCACCTTCGTATCGCCATTTTCCAATAGTCTTTCTTGCAAGGTCTACAACTTGATCGGATGTTATAGCTCCGGATTTTTCCATCTCGTAAATTGCTTCAACTTCGTTGTAAGCAACATCAACAAGATGTTTAACGGCTTCAAATTTCTTTTCCTTAATTACGTTCCTTACCTGCAAGCCAATAAGCAAAACAAGAACACTTGAAATGATTAAAACACTTCCTAAGGAAATCAAAAAGAACTTCGTAAACACACTACTACTCCTTTTCATACCACACCATCCTCCCAGGAAAATATTTGAAAAAGACATATAATATTCTATCATCACATAATAACATTTCTGATGTTGATCGAATAAAATTATGTGAATTGTTTGTTAAGGACAGTTAACTAAAAAAAACGGTGGTGTTCAAAAACCACCGTTTTTCTAATATTTTGACATACAATTGCTTAATGTTTATTTTTCGTAATTTATATTTTTAATTTTCTAAAGTTTGACACACTTAACATACTACGAAATTTTAATTTCTTCCATTTCCATCTCTTTGGAACTTAACTTCTTTATCAATCTTCCCACAATTTCTTTCCAATCTCCAACAATACCTAAGTCGGCTATTTTCATTATTGGAGCTTCTGGGTCTTTGTTTATAGCTATTATGTATTCACTTTCCTGCATACCTGCAAGGTGTTGAATCGCACCGGAGATGCCTACTGCTATGTAAAGCTTAGGTCTAACAACTTTTCCAGTTTGACCAACTTGTCTGTCTTTTTCGATCCAGCCATTATCTACAGCTGCCCTTGAACCAGCAACTTCCCCACCAATCAATTGAGCAAGTTCATATAGCATTTCAAATCCATCTTTTGAGCCGATTCCCCTACCACCTGCAACGATTATCTTGGCTTCTGTGATGTCTGTACCTCTTTTAATCTTTCTTACAATCTCTTCTACGGTTATTTTGCAAACAAAATCATCAAAATTTGGCATGTATTCAACAATTTGACCTTTTCTTTTCGCGTCGGCTTCCGGCATCGGAAACACACCAGGTCTTACTGTTGCCATTTGTGGTCTATGATTTGGACAGATTATAGTCGCCATAAGATTTCCACCGAAAGCGGGTCTGGTCATGAGTAATAATTTGTTTTCTTTATCTATCTCAAGTTGAGTACAGTCAGCCGTCAGACCTGTTTTCAATCTTGCCGCAAGTCTTGGTCCGAGTTCTCTTCCAAGTTGAGTTGCACCAAGGAGTAATATCTCTGGATTTTCTGATCTTATGACTTCTTCCAAAGCTTTTGTGTAACTTTCGACTGTGTAATGCTCCAATATCTCGTGGTGAACTAAAATTACTCTATCAGCTCCGTGTTGTATGAGTACAGGTGCAAGGTGTGAGATATGATTACCTACTAAGACACCTGTAACCTGTGTTTCGAGGTCTTGAGCCAGTTGTTGAGCTTTTCCAAGTAATTCAAGTCCTACTCTGTGAAGTTCACCATCTTCTTGTTGGCAAAACACCATTATCATGGCTATCACCTTCCCGAAAAATTATTTTCCAAGCACAGGAATAGCTTCAATTATCTTGTCGACTGCTTCGTCGATACTGCCTTGGAATATCTTTCCTTCACCTTTTGGTCCTTTAGTGAACGTACGTTTGACCTTTGTGGGCGAACCTACAAGTCCTACTTCGTTTTTGTCAAATCCAAGTACCGAATTGTTCAATATCTTTATTTCCTTAGAATAACATCCAAAAATATTGTACAAGCTCATATACCTTGGTTTGTTCATATCTTTTGCACATGTGATAACACACGGTAAAGTCGTCGATAGTGTTTCTATCTTCTCATCGAGTTCTCTCTTGACAATTATTCTTTTGCCTTCTACTTTCAGATCTACAGCGTAAGCTATAACGGGTAATCCAAGATGTTCTGCAACTTCTATACCAACTTGAGCTGTATCACCATCTATTGCTTGTCTACCAGTGAGTATCAAATCAAAACCAACAATCTGTGCCGCTTTGGCAAGTATCATACTCGTAACCCACGTATCGGCACCAGCAAATAGAGGATCAGTAATCAACATCGCTTCATCTGCGCCCATAGCATAGCTTTCTCTTAATATAGCTTCTGCCATAGGTGGTCCCATTGTAATAACCGTAACGTGCGCTCCTATTTCGTCTTTTAATCTAAGCGCTGCTTCCAATGCGTTTTTGTCTTCTGGATTCATGATTGATTTAACACCATCTCTGATAAGTGTTCCCTTGACAGGGTCAACTTTTACCTCTGTTGTATCTGGTACTTGCTTCGCAAACACGATTATCCTCATCTATATCACCTCGCGGATTTATTGTAATCAGTGTTCGGTGAACGGTGAAACGGTGAACAGTGATCTGTGATCAGTAATCAGTGAACAGTAATCAGTGATCGGTAAGCAATTGTTGGTTGTCAGCAAACGGTAATTGGTAGTCGATGAAAAGACAAATCATTTTTTAATTTTAACTGTTAACTGTTAACCGTTAACTGTTCACTGTTTAATATACTGCGCTGCTATTACCATTTTCTGGACTTCGTTTGTGCCTTCGTAAATTTGCGTTATTTTTGCATCTCTCATCATTCTTTCAACTGGATAATCTCTTGTGTAACCGTATCCTCCGAATATTTGCACCGCTTGAGTTGTGACTTCCATAGCAACATCTGAAGCATACTTTTTTGCCATTGCTGCATCTGCACTTGTGAGTATTCCTCTGTCTTTCTTAATTGCTGCGTTGTACACAAGCAACCTTGCCGCTTCAGTTTTTGTTATCATATCAGCAATGTACCATTGGAGACCTTGGAACGTACCAATCTGCTTCCCGAATTGCTTTCTCTCTTTCACATATCTTAAAACTTCATTTATCGCACCTTGGGCTATACCGAGTGCTTGTGCACCAACACCGATACGTCCACCATCAAGTGTTTGGAGCGCTATCTTAAAACCCATACCTTCATTGCCAAGCAAATTCTCTTTTGGAACTTTACAATCTTCGAATATCAACTCCGTGGTTGATGAACCTCTTATGCCGAGTTTCTTCTCAGGTTTTCCTATCTTAAAACCTTCAAAACCTTTCTCAACAATAAACGCACTGATACCCTTAGTACCTTTCGACTTATCAGTCATAGCGAAAACGATGAAAACATCCGCTACACCACCGTTGGTTATAAATATTTTTGAACCGTTAAGTATGTAATAATCACCAACAAGCTTTGCCGTTGTCTGCTGATTTCCCGCATCGCTTCCAGCATTTGGTTCAGTTAATGCAAAGGCACCTATCTTCTCACCCTTTAACAATGGTTGCAAGTATTTTTCCTTTTGCTCTGGTGTACCAAATGCGTATATGGGCCAACAACAGAGTGATGTGTGAGCTGATAGAATTATTGATGTTGTGGCACATACTTTACCGAGCTCCTCGACTGCTAAGACGTACGTAAGATAATCTCCACCAGCTCCACCGACTTCTTTTGGAAATGGAATTCCCATCATACCAATCTGTGCCATTTTCTTAACCGTTTCCATTGGAAAATATTCTTCTTCATCAACCTTTTGCGCAAGTGGTTTTACTTCTTTTTCCGAAAATTCTCTGAATAGTTCCAAAGCAAGTAATTGTTCCTTGTTAAGTAAATAATTCATAAAATCCCTCCCGAAAGCTTCTGATATTATACAAATATTTCGATTTATTTGGGAATATTCCGTGAATATTTTCACATTTCTAATCATATTTTATACCATACCTTAATAGGTGGTGTTATTTTGTGAATAATATCACGTTAAGAGTATGTAAAAATGCATGATTTTAAAAATGGAAATTACGCTACTTTCTGGTATAATCGTATAGTCAGAAAATAAATCTCTAAATTGAGGTGAAGAATTGTGAATGTTTATCCTACTCCGTACTGGGTATACGAAAGTGTTGTTTATGAAATCTTTCCAGATAGGTTTTTCATAGGAAAAGGCAAAGATGTTCAGCAGAAGGCTAAATTGTACAAAGACGGGGTTTTGAGAAATTGGGCTGAGTTACCTATCTCAGGCGATGCAAGACAAAATAAGACATTTTATGGTGGGGATTTGTGGGGAATTGCCGAAAAGGTGAATTACTTGCAAGAACTTGGAGTTAATACTGTGTATTTAACTCCGATATTTTCTTCTCCATCTAACCATAAATACGATAGCATCGATTATTTTAAAGTTGATCCACAATTCGGTGGTTTGAATGCATTGAATCATCTTATCAAAGTTCTGAAAAGTAATTCTATGAGATTAATACTTGATGGTGTTTTTAACCATGTGAGTAACCAACATGAATGGTTTAAGAAAGCTAAAGCGGGTAAGAGAGATTACATCAGTCGATTTTCCATTTACAACGATGGACACAGGGGTTGGTGGGGAGTTAGGTCTTTGCCAGAATTACACCTTGAAGAAAATGTTGTAAGAGAACATATCGAAAGTGTTTTGAGATATTATCTTGAGTTAGGTATCGATGGTTGGCGACTTGATTGTGGCCAAGACCTTGGGCCTGTTAACAACGCCATTATCGCTTCCATAGTTAAGAGTGTCTCAATAGATAAATACGTTGTCAGTGAATTGTGGACATTCCCTGACAGATGGGATATGCTCGATGGTGTTATGAATTACCACCTTCGTGAGAGTATCTTCAGTTATTTGAACGGTGAACTTGATAACCTTGGTACGACACTTGAGAAGATGTATGCACGTACGAAGAATATACATGGTTGCTGGAACATGCTCGATAGTCATGACACTGAAAGACTCGCTACATCGATTCCAGACAAAGGTTTAAGAAAATTGGCAATACTCTTGCAATTCACATATCCCGGTGTACCTGTTGTGTACTACGGAACTGAGATAGGTATGGAAGGTGGAAAAGACCCAGATTGTAGAAGACCGATGATTTGGGATGAAGATAGGTGGGATAAGGAATTGTTTGAATTTTACAAATGGTTGATAAATTTACGCAAAAGCGAAATTGCATTAAAAGTTGGTAAGTTTGAATTGCTTAGAGATAACCCTGTTGTTTTCATGAGAAAGGCACCGTACATGCTTGACGATATAGTAATAGCAGTCAATAAAGACAAAGAAAAGTCCTTCGCCGTTTCTATCAGCGATGGACGGATTCTCGATAGAACTCTCTTTGTCGATTTATTGACAAATGAACGATTCAAAATCACGAGTGGCATTTTAAGATTCAACGTTCCGGAAAAAGGCTTCAGGATACTCAAACCTCTTAACGAAACAGTGAGAGGTTACGACCAGTACAAAAGAATATATTAATTAATCACATTTCTTGAAGTGCCTTTAAAGCAACGGTGTTTAGGAAATTCCACGGTTTGTTGAAATACGGTTGGAAGAAGAAATCTGAAAACGCAAGTTCTGTTATCGTCATCTGATTTTGTATCGCCAAGGAGAGTGTGTTTGCACTCTCTGTTATATCTGCTTTAGACATAACTTGACCGCCAATAATCTGACCACCGTCGGTTCTATAGACGATTTTTACAAAGACCGCTTCGTATTCAGGCATAAATTCTGGTTTGTTGTTTTCTATAGAGAATATACTCCTCACAGGGATACCTTTTTCCCTTGCCCAAGATTCGGTTAAACCCGTTGCTGCAACGTTATATGAAAAGACCTTTACTCCAGATGTGCCTTGAGTACCTTTGTATGGTATCTTGTCTTCAAATAGATTATACGCTGCGATAGTACCCATCCTGACTGCGTTCGTTGCAAGAGGGATATATTCGTACGAAGCGGATGGATTGAACCACACGGCTGCGCTATCACCTGCTGCAAAGACGTCTGGATTGGAAGTATGTAAATACTTATCAACCAATATTGCTCCATTTGGCAAGGTTTCTAACTTACCTCTGTACAAATCGGTGTTTGGTCTGAAACCAACGGCAAGTATGACCATATCGGTATCGTACGTATTTTTGTCCGTTTTTACTTTCTTAACTTTTCCATCCTCACCTTCGAAAGCAACAACCTTTTCGTTTAAAACAACCTTTATACCATTAGCGCTTAGTTCTCTTTCAAGGACATCTGTAAACTCTAAGTCAAGGTATCTTGAAAGGATTCTATCTGATATATCTATCAACGTTACATCTTTTCCGTTATGCCTAAAAGCTTCGGCAAGTTCAACACCGATGTAACCAGCGCCTACGATTGTAACTTTTTTCGCTTCTTTTGAAAAACTGACGATATCCTTTGCGTGATAGAAGTTCTTAGATAGTTTTATACCTTCCAAATCCAAACCTGGAATATTCGGAATGATGGGCCAAGAACCAGATGTGATAATGAGTTTATCGAAACTTTCCTTTACAAGTTCCCTATTTGTTAAATTTTTTGCTATAACGTACTTTTCATCCAAATTCACATCAACGACTTCGTGCCTCATATTCATCTTCGCACCGATGTTTGTTAATACCTCTGGAGAGGAGTAAAACAACTTGAATGGATCCTTCACAACCCCTGCAATGTGTAATGCTATACCGCACGAAAGGAAAGAAACTGTATCGTTTTGCTCAAAGACCGTTATATCAACTTGATCTTTATACAACTTCTTTGCTGTTGTTATAAAAGCCGTCCCTGCATGTGTACAACCTATAACCACCACTTTCATCATACCTACCCCTTTCATCAAAAAATCGCCATATTGATAAAAAATTCACTTGTATTTCTAATTATATTATACTTAGTCTAAGCTAATTTGTCAAGTTTAAAAGAAAAATGTCCTACGGAAATTGTGGGACGTCAAT
>CAZOAS010000086.1:0-7046 GCA_964577745.1 uncultured Fervidobacterium sp. | reverse complement strand
ACCCCGATGTTTTCAAGGAGTCTTGAACTTGAAAATGAAAGAGAGAACATTTATAAATTCGAACTAAGGCCGCAAAGTGTTAAAGGTGTGCTTCACTTCTGGTTCAGGGCAGTAGTGCCAAGAGTTATAGATATATACAACCTTGATTTAAATAAACTACCCCCAGAACTGCGAAGGGAATACGAAAACGAAGAGTACAAAGGATTAAAGTATGTTGAAAACCTACTTTTCGGTTCACAAAACAACAAAGCTCCGTTCTCTTTGTTAGTAGACTGGAAAGAGAGTGACACTCAGACGATTGGAAGAGTTGTTCAAGATAGAGGTAGAAACAATTTTCTGTTCTCAAATGACCTTGGAAAAGATGCCTCGTATCCGCTTTACGGATTGTATGACTACGACAGAAGAACAGGTGCGACTAAACTGATTAATAAATATCTTAAACCTGGAGCAGAATTCACAATTACAGTTTTTGCAAAAGATGAACCAACGTGGGATGTTGTGTTTTCTTTGATTAAGCTCATAAGTGTGTTATCAGGTTTTGGTTCCAAGACAACAAAAGGCTTTGGTGAATTCGAGATAATTGCTCCAAAAGTGGAAAGAAATTCTTATTTAACTGAAGAAAACGTAAAAAGACTTATATCAGAAACTGAAAGAAGCATAATCAATTTTATAAACTCGAAGGATACCAACAAGGCTCTAATTTTGGGTAAATCAGATAAGGTTCTTTTCCCATCACTTGTTGAAGGTAAATACACATTCTTTTCTATAAACAAAACTGCTGATAAATTCGGCGAGCTTATGACAGCTTTATACGGAATGATGACAGCAAGAGTAAATGATCGTATAGTTGTAAAATCGCGTGGATGGTACAGAGAGCTCAAGTATAGAATGAGAAAATATGGCAACAACAAGACAAAAGACTGTGTGAAAGAACTCATTAGATGTATAGAAAGAAAAGAAAGGCAAGCCGATATAGCACCAGCAATAATAGCTCTCCCCTTACAATACCAAAACCTTAAAGTTAGTAATGGACCAAACAAAATTACAATTTTCCCGAAAAATGCAATTGGAGAGAAAGGAAGAAAACCAGCTACCTTGAGAATAATAATTGCTAATCAACAAGGAAGATATAAACCGTATGGTTTATTAATCGTAAGCAAGATTTCTGAAGACAACCAACTGATTCATGATTTATCCGGCTTTAACTTGACTTACAGTGCAAAGTTTTCTGATATTTTAAGAGAAGCACAAAATATAAAATAATGAAATTTGGAGGTGAGTCCTTTGAGTGAAAAACAATTTTGGAGAGAGAAAATTTCAGTTTTATTGCATGATCCAATTACTAAACCTTTCGATATAAAAGGACATGAAGATGTAGCAATGGAAATTGGAGTAGTGGCTAAAGTGCATATAGACCGTGGAGAAGAAGACAAAATCGCAAGTGCATTTGATAGAGTACCACTTCCGTACGAAATACGTGGTAAACAGATAAGAATCGCTGCAAATGAAACATACTTTGTACATCCCCTCACTGGAGAAAAGTTAGAACTGAATTTAAATGAAGCGAAACAAATGAAATACCTTAACGAACTTAAAGAGAAAATTGCCAAACTAAGAGAACAAAATCCAGATGATGAAAAATTCTATCATGCACTTTGGTGGGAACTTGCTGAATTAATAGATATTGCTCAAGTACTTCCAGCGGATACAAGAGTACCAAACCATTCAATTATCGACCATCTTGACTTGTCAGCAGCTGTAAAAACAGCAATAAAAGGCTCGAAAGTTAATATGGCTCTTTTAACGTTTTCAATCGGTCCAGTACAGCAAGTTATAGCTCAAGCAAGAAAAACGATAGACCTTTGGGCAGGTAGTTATTTACTCTCTTATCTTATTTACAAAGCAATTGAAAAAATTGGAACAAAATACGGTTTTGATACAATAATTTACCCGTACTTGAGAAATAATCCTTTTGTATATACAACCTTGGATAGACAAGGAGTAAAACTCTTAACAAAACCTACAATTGATGAAAAAGTTGCATCATTGCCGAACATATTCTTAGCACTTGTTCCCTACAACGAAGCAGAAAACATAATCGAAGAATGTAAACAAGCGGTAATTAGCGAATGGAAAGACCTAACATCTAAAGCAAAGGAGATATTTGAAAAAGATACAAAATCTGAATTTCACGGACTACACAACTTTGCGGAATTTCAAAAACAAGTGGAGCTATTCCCCACGATTAATGCAACATTTATAGACTTACCATCCAATCCTGCGGAAATTGAGCACAGAATAGATGCATTATTTAATGATCAAGCATTCAAAACAGAATTTGAAAAATACAATGAATTCCTCCAAAAGATTCAGGAAAAAGAAGGTTATAAACCTAATGAAGGAAGCTTTTATAAATTTGTCTACAAAATATTAATGGCAAAGATGGGAGCAATAAAAACGGTGAGATATTTTAAAGGATATTCAAGTGATGCTATGCTGGGCAGTCAAAGAATTCCAGATGACTTTGGCGACGGAACAAGGGCATGTGTAGAAGTTATAGACAAACATGGTGAAGAAACTAAACAAGACTATCTTGGCACATTGAACGCGACAAAAAGAATGCTCAAGAGAATACTTAACAAAAGCATAAGGTACGATTCCACAGAAGATATAGCTTGGAACAACGAAGTGAACAAAAGTTCAGACAAACTAAAGAACGGATACATTGCAGTATTGCTTATGGACGGCGACAAAATGGGAAAATTAGTATCGGGAGATCGTGCACTAACTATAGATAAAGTAATGCATGAAAAAACATTAAGTGAATTACCGGCAGAAATAAAAAGCGATTTGGAAAAAACAAAAATGTTTTCTCCTGCATATCAAAGATCTATTTCGCGAACACTTGGTATTTTCTCAGCTCTCGTTAGATACATAGTCGAAGATAAATACGAAGGAATGCTTGTCTACGCAGGTGGAGATGATGTTCTTGCAGTTTTACCAGCGGATAAAGTTTTAAAATGCGCAAATGACATCAGAAAAATATACTCTGGAAAGAAAGTCAACTATCCAATAAAACTTGACGGTGATGAGTATACCTTTGACAAAGGATTTGTTTACAAAAACGGAAAACCGTATGCCAACATGATGGGCAACGAAACAATGAGTGCAGGAATAGCTATAATCAATCACAAATCTCCATTAAAAGTTGCTTTGGAACTTGCAAGAAGTGCGGAACATATAGCTAAAGATGTGTATGGAAGAAATGCCTTTGCAGTTACAGTTGTAAGAAGATCAGGACAAATGGAAACGGTTGGAAGCAAGTGGGAAATTGATGATATGGATATTATTGATACAGCTTACGAAATAACTGAGATGGCGGAAAAAGTGAAACTTTCTAAACGAAGCTTCTACAAGATTCAAGACGAAGATTTCGAAGTCCTCGGTAAAGAGAACTTAAAAGAATTGGTCTACTACATGCTCAGAAAATCGGATGCTCAAAACAAGAAATCTCTTGAATTCAAAGACCTAAAAGAAAAGATAATTCCTTTCTTTGAAAAACTTTACAATGAACAATACCTAAAAAGACCAATTGATTTACTCTTAACAATTAGACTTACAAAGCGAGGTGATGAGAGATGAGTTTGTATGCTATATATTTTGAACCAGAAGACTGGCTTAGCTTCAGAGAAGTTCGTCGATTTGGACCAAGTGATATAACAAAATCAGTTATACCATCGCCTTTCCCTTTTTACGGCGCAATAAGAACAGCACTAATGAAAAAATACGGTATTAACCTTGAGTATCATAGAGAACCAAAACTTTCAGACGAGTTAAAAAAGAAATTGGGGGGAGCAGATGACCCTGGAATAATTAAGCTATACGGACCATTCATTTATTCAGAAGAAGTTGGGCAAAAGAAACATTATTTTCCAGCTCCTAAGAACGTGTACAAAAAACAAGATTCATATAAAACTATGATGTTATCGCAACATAAAGCCAAAGTAGAAGACTTAGAATTACAACTTGTTTGGATACCAGAAATAACAGACGTATCGGAAGCTGAAGAACCATACATAGAATTACAAGAATTAAGAAAATTGCAAAAAGGCGAACCGTTTCAACTTTGCAAACCTGAAAACTATAAACAAGAAACCAAAATCGGAATAGGATTACAAAAAGAACAAAAAGCGACAAGGGAAGGATTAATCTATTCAATGACAACGTACAGATTCAAAAATGGTGGATTTTTCATGCTAACAGACAGTGAAAAAACAGTTGAAGAAGTAAACAAACTTGACGGAGTTTTCCTCGGATCAAAACAAAGATGGGCAAAAGTAAAAGTAGAACCATTTCCAGAAAATATATTTGAAAAAATCAATTCAGAAAACGTTGCAATAATGCTTTTAACACCTGCTATCTATAAAAATGGAATAGTACCAGAAAATAGCAGTTTCGGAAGCACTAAAATCCTAGGCATATCAGCAGGACGAAAAATCCCCATATCTGGTTGGGATTATGCAAACGGAAGGCCAAAAGAATTACATCACGCAGTTTCACCGGGAACAGTATATTATTTAGACAAACAACCTATGAGTGAAGGCGAAATTATCAATGCAAGTAAATTAAATAGCTTTGGTTTCGGGAAATTCATTTACTTACCATACAAAAAGGCATAAGAAAGGGAGGGTTAAAACATGGAAAATCTCGAAAGATTAGTAGTAACGATGTATGCTGAATCGCAAATTCATGCGGGTAAAGGTATGGACATAGGAGTCGTTGATTTACCAATTCAAAGAGAAAGAACAACCAAATTTCCAATTATCCAAGGTGTCAAAGGTTCACTCAGATCAAACATAAAACTTGCCAAGAACGAAGAAATAGAAATATTTGGTAGCGATCCAAGTGAAAGCAGCAGTGGAGAAGAATCAAAACCCGGGAGTGTAGCATTTTCAGAAGCGAAAATCTTACTTTTCCCAGTTAGACAACCAGACAGGCTCTTTGTATGGGTAACCTCACCTTTAGCACTACTGAGATTTCTGAGTGTACTTGAAACAGAAAAAGCAAAGCAACTATTAGCCAAAGTAGAACAAACAAAACTAAGCGATGAAGAAGCACTTAGCATAACTACAGATGGAGAAATATGGCTTGAAGAAATAAAAATAAAAGCGAAAAAATGTGAATGGCTTAAAGAACTTGCTGAATTAATTTCAGAAAGTGTAGGATCAATTGGATACATAAAGAATAAATTAAAAACAGACATAATAGTAGTGAAAGATGAGGTCTTCTCAAGTATTCTTGAAACGATGACGGATGTAGTACCAAGAGTAAGAATAGACAAAGAAAAAGGAACTGTAGCCCAAGGTGCACTATGGTACGAAGAATACCTTCCACAAGATACAATAATGTACTTTGTAGCAAGAAAAACAGCATATGCAAAAAAAGATGCACTCGATAAACTTAAGGCTAAAATTGATGAGCAATTAATCACGATTGGTGGAAAAGAAAGTGTTGGTAAAGGTTTAGTAACACTAAAGGTGGTGAATGTGAAATGACACCTGTTGCCAAACTTGCTGCTGAATGCGTGAAAGAAATGTTAAATGTATCAGACAAAGAAAAAGAAAAATATCTATCAACAGTTAAAGGACTTGGAAGCTTCATAATCCAAAATGGTCTTGCAGGTACGATACTTTTTGTCAAAAAGAAGGGACCTGAAAAAGTAATCGAACATATCGATAAGCTCATTGAAAAACAGACTGGAGTTAAAGATTTTTCAAAAGAAGTTATCAACGGAAAGGATTTACCACAACAAAAGTACATACAAATGCAATATGCTGCGCTTGAAGGAATAAAATGGTTGAGAAGATATGCAGACATACTATTAGGTGGTGATTAAAGTGCTTCAAGATGTTCCTAAATCTAAAAACATGAGTCTTTACTGGGACAAATACATATTCCTGAAGAATTGGAGAGCTTTGGTAAACAACGAAACAAGCAAGTTAGCAAGTGAAATACTCAAAGATCTTAACCAAAACATCTCACAGGAAATAAGCGATAAATTTGAGGAAAGAAGAAACAAAATAGTTGAAAAATTCAAAGCCAGAGGACAAGTGATAATAGACACAAAGATGAAACTAAGAACACGACTACTTGTAGGCAGTGGAATACCCTCAGTATTGGAAGTTGGAATGTGTCTTTCAAGAAACTATGGTATACCAATAATACCTTCATCATCACTCAAAGGGTCATTTTCTAATTACTGTACAGAGAACAACATACTTTCATCAGAAGAACATCTAAAAGTATTCGGAGAAAACACAATAAAACGAGACGAAAACGAAAAAGGTTTGGCACTGTTCTTAGATGCTTATCCAGTTTCCGAACTCAAATTCAGCTTAGATATAGTTAACAATCATTTTCAACCATACTACATGGAAGGAAAAATACCAAACGATTGGTACAATCCTGTTCCAGTACAATACCTGACAGTTGGACAAGGAACATTCAGATTTACAATACTCTCAGAAGAAAAACTTGATAAAGAAATTGTTCTTAAACTGAGAACGGCATTCATTAATATGCTTAAAACATACGGAATAGGTGCTAAGACAAACTACGGATACGGAAGATTCCAAGAAACTCAATAACAAAAATTACAAACAACACAAAGCGGGCTTTTAAGCCCGCTTTTTTATTGCTTTGTGCGAAAACTTTCTTGGAGGTGAGCTTTATGAAAAAAGCATTGTTATTTATCGGCATCATTATTGCTGCGACTTCCATGTTTTGCGAAACCAAAACTAAATCATCAAATTGGCAAATCCAAACAACAAAAGACAGCTTAACAGGTGAGGAGTTTGTTATATATTATACAACAGCGGTGGAAGCAGAAAATATCACATTATATCCACTTTACGTACCATATCTTGCCATAAGAATTAACAAAACTAAAGGTATAACGGAAGTATTCATCAATTTTTCTGACTATTTGGGTACATTTGACAACTTGAAAGTCAATTACAGGTTTGACCAGGGAAGTATATTGACCT
>CAZOAS010000085.1:0-7078 GCA_964577745.1 uncultured Fervidobacterium sp. | reverse complement strand
GCTTCTAAACGAAGACGAACGACTTATCGCAGAAATACTCTTCAATGAACATTCGATAAAAGAAATTGAAAAGATCTCATCTAATCTTGAGTATTTAAAACACATAGTCATGGATAAAGATAGCGAAGAGCTGAGCAAATTTTTGAAAAAACTGAGGTTGCGCTTTGGTGATGTTATCAAAAACGTGTGAAAGGATTTTTTGAAAGGTGGGATAACGAATGAGCAATGTTAATAGATATTTGAGTGCTTTGAGCTTTCTTGATAAGTTGAGTTTGAATTTACACACAATTAGTCGATTAGCTGACCTTGAGACACCGCTATCTATGTATCTTAAATTACGCTATGCGTATTCCGATACTCCGATGTTTTTATTAGAGAGTGCCGAACAACATGAAATGCTTGGTAGATACTCTTTCATCGGTGCCAGTCCATTTCTCACACTTAAAGTGTATGGTACAACGGTTGAAATCAAAGGACTCACTGAGCTCAGATTGGAACTTGAAGATACACAAGAAGTTTTCCAGCTTGCAAAGTACATAACTGAAAAGGTAAGTAAGTCAATTAACATTGATTTTGGAGATAAATCGGCAAAGATAGATGCATCGATTATTCCGATGGCTTTAGTAGTGCTAAATTACGAATCTGTAAGATACTTTGAAGAAATTACATTCGACAAAGCCAAACAATTCAACTCACCGGATATCTCGATAATCTTTCCAAGTGTAATAGTCGTCTTTGATAATTACAAAAGGTTGATGTGGAATATCATGGTGCACACACCTGTTCAATCGATAGCTGAAGTAAATAGGGAATTATCGCTTATAGAGAAATATCCGATTAGTTTCATGGAATTTCAAGATACGGTGGCAAGTGAAGTACGTTTCCAAACTCCAAAAGATGAATTTTGTCGAAAAGTAGAACTTGCGAAAAGGTACATATACGATGGGGATATATTCCAAGTTGTACTCTCTCAGAGATTTTACCTTGACACAAAGGAAGATGCATTATCTTTGTATCGAAAGTTGCGATTAACCAATCCATCACCGTACATGTTTTTAATCCAATCTGACGATTTCTCTCTTTTTGGTAGCTCACCTGAGACGCTTGTCAAGTTGAACGAGGGCAAGGTAATCGTCCATCCGATAGCTGGTACAAGAAAACGTGGAAATAGTTCACAAGAAGATGAATTGATAATAAAAGAATTACTCTCCGATGAAAAGGAATTAGCCGAACATTCGATGCTTGTCGATTTGGCACGTAACGATGTTGGACGAATTGCCGTGCCTGGTACGGTCAGAGTACCACGTTTGATGTACATAGAGAAATATTCCCATGTTATGCACATCGTTTCTGAAGTTCAAGGAATGCTTGATGAAAAGTACGATACATTCGATGTGCTCCGTAGTACATTCCCAGCTGGTACTGTAACCGGTGCACCAAAGATAAGAGCGATGGAGATAATAGAAGAGCTCGAAGATACATCACGTGAATTTTACGCTGGTAGTGTGGGATATATATCATGGTCAAACAACGCCGATTTTGCGATAACGATACGCAGTGCGTTGTTAAAAGATGGAAGATTGTACACACAAGCGGGTGCCGGTATCGTGTACGATTCTGTGCCGGAAAATGAATACAACGAAACACTGAACAAAGCACAAGCGATATTCAAAATCGCAAGCGTTAAAATCACTGAAATGATTTGAAAAACTTAGTGAGGTGGTTGTATGTTTATCATCATCGATAATTACGATTCATTCACTTACAACCTTGTACAGTACGTTATGGAAATCGCAGGAGCAAGTAACGTTTTCGTTTTTAGAAATAAATACATCGATGTATCAAAGATAGATGAGCTGAAGAAAGAAATGGACATAGAAGGGATAATCATCTCTCCCGGTCCTGGACATCCAAGAGATATACCAAACGTTGTGGAGATTATAAAAAACACAGGTCAAAAGATTCCGATACTGGGAGTTTGTCTGGGACATCAAGCAATCGGTTATGCGTTTGGTTGTTCGATAATCAACGCCAAGGAGATTGTGCATGGCAAGGTGCGAAAGTGCCAGCACGATGGTCAAGGTGTGTTCAAGAATATTCCTCAAAATATAAACGTCATGCGTTATCATTCGCTTATCATCGATAAAGAAGATATACCAAAGTCACCACTTATATTGAGTGCGTTGAGCACAGATGGAGAGGTGATGGGTGTAAGACACAAAGAATATCCGATAGAAGGTGTGCAGTTTCATCCAGAATCGCTCTTCACAGAGTACGGTTTCGACATGATTAAAAATTTCATCACTTATGCAAAGACTTATTCAAAAAGCACAGAAGGGAGGAAAATCGATGGTTGATACATTCATTCTTGATAAATCGCTCAAAAAGATATCAACAGGTGCACATCTTGATTTACAAGAGAGTCGTGAACTTTTCCAAAATATGTTGAGCTTAAGCGACGAAGAAGGAATGGAAGTCAAATACAAAATAGCCGCGATTTTAAGTGCACTTACACTGAAAGGCGTACACGAAAATGAACTGAATGGACTTTTGGATGTTATGTTAGAAAAAAGTTTACCGATTACGAAACCAAAATACCATCTTTTGGATATCGTCGGCACGGGTGGTGATGGGAAAGGCACGTTCAATATCTCAACAACTGTAGCGATTATCCTTGCATCAGCGGGTGTTAAAGTAGCAAAACATGGTAACAGAGCCGCTTCAAGTAAATGTGGTAGTGCCGATGTCTTGCAAGCTTTGGGGATAAATATAAATACATCGCCTGAGCGCTGTGTAAAGATGCTTGAAGAAACGAACTTTTGCTTTTTACTGGCACCGAATTACCATCCTTCTTTGAAGAATATTATGCCCATTCGCAGAGCATTGCCCGTAAAGACGATATTCAACTTCGCTGGACCAATTGCCAATCCTTTGACTCCAGAGTATGTCTTTCTGGGAACTTCGGACAAGAACCTAATGGGCATTTACACAAAGATATTGCTAAATCGAAATGTAAAAAGAGCACTGGTCTTTTCAGGAGACGATGGCATGGATGAGATAACATTATCAACAACCACATCGGCAGTTTTAATTGACAATGGTACTGTGCAAGAATTCAAGATAAATCCCGTCGAGCATGGATTTAAAATCGCTTCAGAAGATGAAGTCAAAGGTGACGATGCAACGTACAATGCCCAGATAATCGAAAGACTATTCAAAGGTGAGTTGGAAGGACCGATGAAAGACATCGTCTTACTGAATGCAGGATACGCACTCTTTGTAAGTGAAAAAGTGGAAAATCCCGATGAAGGTATACAAATGGCACGGGAAGTATTAGATTCCAAAAAAGCTTACGAAAAACTCAATCAGTTAAGGGAATTTCAACTAAGAGGTGAATAGAATGCTATCGTTTGAAACGATAAGGAACGAAAAACAAAAAATCTACAAAAAAGAACCATCGCACAGATTTTACAAAGCGTTTGAAAAAAGAGGAACATTTGGAATCATCGCCGAATTCAAAAGGCGCTCACCATCTCAAGGTGAACTTGCCAGCTCGCAAGATTCACTTGAAAACGTTGTACGTGACTATGAAAGTGCAGGTGCCACAGCTTTATCTATCTTGACCGATGAAAGTTACTTCAACGGTTCTATAGATGACTTAGCTGAAGCACGACGCAGCACAGAACTCCCTATACTCAGGAAAGATTTCATATGCTTACCAAAACAAATATGTGAAAGTGCCGTATACGGTGCTGATTGCGTACTTTTGATAAGTGAAATGTTGGATGGAAGTGAGGTAGAAAAACTTGGTACACTCGCTTACGAACTTGACCTTGATTTACTTGTGGAAATCCACGAACTCGAATCCTACGAAAAAGTTAAAAAACTGAAAGTACCTTACGTTCTTGGTGTTAACTCCAGAAACCTTAGAACATTACACATATCGCATCAACATGCACTGGAAGTTGTGAAAAACCTGCCAACGGACGTACCACTGATAATAGAAAGTGGCATTGAAGCTGTCCAAGACATCCAACTATACGCACCATACAGACCAAGTGGTTTTCTCATAGGCACAAGCCTTATGAAATCGACAAATAGATATGAAAAATTATCTCAGTTAGTACAATTTACCAGAGATTTGGCGAAAGGGTGATTAACTTGGTCAGAGTCAAGATATGCGGAATAACTAACATCGAAGATGCCATGATATGCGTAAATCTCGGCGTTCATGCACTTGGATTTGTCTTTTACGAAAAAAGCCCACGGTACGTAACGCAAGACCAAGCTATGGATATTATTCAAAAATTACCGCCGTTCGTATCGACCGTAGGTGTATTTGTAAACACCGCACCGGAAAGCATATCTGAGATTAAACAAAAATTGAACCTTTCGTACGTGCAAGTGTATTACGACGATGAGAGTCTTTACAGTAAATTGGCAAATCTGATAAACAAACAAACGGTTATAAGACCTTACAGGATATCCGACAATTTCGATGCAAACGTTGTGAACAACTCAGAATTCTTTCCTCTTTTGGAAGGGTTTACAGAAAAATACGGTGGTGCAGGTGCGAAATTCAATTGGGAAGAATTACAAAAAGTTTCGGTGCCGTTCATTCTGGCTGGAGGTATAAAAGCCGACAACGTAACTGAGGCATTGAAATACAAACCTTACGCACTTGACATATCAAGTGGAGTAGAAAGTTATCCTGGTAAGAAAGATGAAACAAAAATAAGAGAAATTCTTAGGAGGATTGGTTACGATGTTTGAAGCACTTGAAAAGAGATATTACGGAAATTACGGTGGCATTTTCGTTGCAGAGACACTCATCCCCGCTTTGAGTGAGCTTGAACATGCACTGTTACACATTTTACCAACACAGGAATTCCAAGATGAGTACAATTACTATTTACAAAATTACGTTGGGCGTCCAACTCCGATATATTACGCCAAAAGATTCTCAGAATACGTCGGGGTGAACGTATTTTTGAAAAGAGAAGACCTAAACCACACAGGTGCTCACAAAATTTTAAACGCCCTCGGACAGACATTACTGGCAAAAAGATTGGGAAAGACAAGAATCATAGCTGAAACAGGTGCAGGACAACACGGCGTTGCAACGGCAACATGTTGTGCCTTACTTGGAATTGAATGTGTTGTGTACATGGGAGCTGATGATGTTGAACGTCAGAAAGTTAACGTCGAAAGAATGCGCATGCTTGGTGCACAAGTTGTACCGGTAAAAAGTGGGACACACACACTTAAAGATGCTATAAACGAAGCGCTTAGAGATTGGATTACCAACGTAAAACACACACATTACGTCATCGGAACTGTGTACGGACCTTATCCGTTCCCACAACTTGTGAGAACTTTTGTTTCGACCATAGGAAAAGAAGCCAAAGAACAGTTTCTGACTCAATACGGTAAATTACCAGACAGCGTTGTTGCATGTGTAGGTGGTGGAAGTAATGCGATGGGAATATTTTCAGCATTTTTAAACGAACCTGTCGAATTAATCGGTGTTGAAGCAGGAGGACTTGGTATAGAGAGCGGAAAACACGCCGCACGATTCCAAACAGGCAAACCGGGAATTTTCCAAGGTGCCAAAAGTTACGTCTTACAAGATGAAAACGGAAACATACTCGATACATATTCCGTTGCGCCTGGGCTTGATTACGCAAGCGTTGGACCAGAACATGCGCAATTACATGAAAACGGACGGGTATTTTACACGTACGTAACCGATGACGTTGCAATAAAAGCTTATCAGACACTCACACGCCTTGAAGGCATAATCCCAGCGCTCGAAAGTAGCCATGCCGTTGGATACGTATTACAAAACGCTGACAAATTCAAAGGAAAAGATGTACTGATAAACCTCTCAGGACGTGGTGATAAAGACTTAGAAGGAGTTAAAAAATACTTAAGCACAAGAGGTGAACAGACGTTATGAAAAATGTGAAAAACACAATCGATACAATTTTTCAAAATAAAACAAAAGCTCTGGTACCATACATCACAGCAGGTGATCCAACGATGGAAAAATCACTTGAATTATTAGACTTTCTGGCATCAAACAACGCAACTATCATAGAAATCGGAGTACCATTCTCAGACCCAATGGCAGACGGTGAAGTTGTACAAAGAGCCATGAACAGGGCGTTGGGCTTCTCATTAGAAGATACATTCCAATTGGTCAAAAAATTCAGAGAAAAACACGAAACACCACTGATTCTGATGGGGTACTTGAACACGTTCAACACTTACGGATTTGAAAAACTCACAGAAAAGATGAAAAAGCTTAAAATCGAAGGAATAATCATCGTT
Source organism: uncultured Fervidobacterium sp. (assembly GCA_964577745.1). GTDB lineage: Bacteria > Thermotogota > Thermotogae > Thermotogales > Fervidobacteriaceae > Fervidobacterium. The sequence goes on along the minus strand of CAZOAS010000085.1, from coordinate 745 downwards.
GATTTACCACTCGAAGAAGTTGATAAACTTTCAAACATTTTCGAAAAACAAAACATACACATAATACCACTTATCTCACCGCTCACTTCCACCGAAAGACTAAACACTATGAAAAAACATTACAGCGGATTTGCGTATCTCATATCCGTGACTGGCACAACGGGAATCAGAAACGAATTACCGGAAGATATAAAAACAAAAGCAAAAATTGTTAAAGAACAAATGCAATTACCCGTGCTTCTTGGATTTGGAGTAAGCAAACCGGAAATCGTTGAAAAATTCAAAAACGAAGTTGACGGATTCATCATAGGTAGCGCACTTATAAGAGCTTGGGAAGAAGACAACTTCACCGTTGGAGAACATGTAAAAACATTTTGGCAATCCATGATTGAAAAAATTTAAACTTTGGGATACACGATTCTCATAGGTATACCGTACTCATCGAATTGAGGGATATCTGGAACAGATTGTAGTTCAAAAAATTGAGAAATCGCAAGAACACTTGCATCAACTAAATCATGAACAGGTATTTTCAACTTTTCATGTACTCTGAAAATCTCATCAGAAATCTTAGGTAAGTAACTATCAAGCAATTTTAACCTAATATCTATTCCTTCAACGGAGTATTTAGACGGTAACGGTTGACCGTAAAACATCGTGAAACAAATCTCCGGATGCGATTCCAAAGCAATATCGTAAAAGCTTGGATTTTCTCTCAAAAACGAATCGATTTCAATGACCTTAT